>DAITAE010000206.1:0-7809 GCA_036824445.1 Streptosporangiaceae bacterium
CCGGGCACCCGTTGTGGTTCCCCGGGCACCCGTTGTGGTTCCCCGGGCACCCGTCGGCCGCCGCGCCATGAGGACGCGGCGGCCGACGATCCCGCCGCAGCGGGCCTCAGCGGCGTACTGCCGCCGCCATGACACCTGGTGGGCTGTCAGGACAGGCCCGTTGCCGCGGGCACGCCCGGAGGCGCATCGTGCGAATAATCCCCCGGCAGGCCATCCGGCCCGGGCCGCCGTCAGAATGCCGCCCCGTTCACCAGGTCATCGAATTCGCCCATCTTGACGCCTTCGATGAGTGCGGCTATCTCGGCCCGGGTGTAGATGAGCGCAGGGCCTTCCGGGTTTCTGGAGTTACGCACAGCGAGCTTGTCGATGCCGACTTCGGCCATTTCGACGCAGGCTCCCTGCGAGTTGCTGATGCTGCTCTTGCGCCACATGGCCCCGGAAAGGTCCGTGGCCGACATTCCGTTGTAGGTGTTCATCTATCCATGACTTCCTCAAGCATCCCGCTCAGGATATCGACAGAACGTTCTGGTGACTCGCTCTCGACACTGAGGCGTTCCATCACCTCGGTGTACTTCTCGACGTCGTCACGTTTATCGAGATAGAGGGCGCTTGTGAGCTGTTCGAGATAGACCACGTCCGGAAGGTCAGGCTCCGGGAACCGCATAATGGTGAACGCCCCCGCCTCGGCGGCGTGACCGCCAGACCGGAAGGGCATTACCTGAAGCGTGACATTCGGGTCTTCAGTGGCCTGAATCAACTGCACGAGCTGCGCTCGCATCACCTCCGTCCCGCCTATGGGGCGCCGCAGCGCCGCCTCGTCCACGATCGCCCACAGCCGGGGCCCGCCCGGCTTGGTGAGCAGTTCCTGCCTGCCCATGCGCAGGCTGATCCTGCGTTCTATCTCGCCGGGTGCCGCGCCCGGTTGCCCCAGGCGGACCACCGCACGGGCGTAGTCCGCCGTCTGGAGCAGCCCGGGAACGAACTGCACCTCGTACAGCCGGATGAGGGAGGCCGCCTCCTCGAGGCCCACGTAGACGCCGAACCAGTCGGGCAGGACATCGCTGTACTTGTGCCACCACCCGGGGGAATTGGCCTGGATGGCGAGCTGTACCAGCGTGGCCGTCTCGTCCTCGTCGACTCCGTAGAGCTTAAGCAGGTCGGTGACGTCGCGCTCTTTGAAGCTGACCCGGCCCAGCTCCATTCGGCTGATCTTGGAGCCGGACGCGCGAATCGCGTACCCGGCCTCCTCGCGGGTGATTCCGCGCACCTCGCGCAGCATGCGCAGCTGAGAGCCCAGGAGAATGCGCAGGACGGTCGGGCCGCTGCCCGGCTGCGCTGATATCACCTCGGCTCCCCTCAGCTCCCCGCTTCAGCGGCCTGGGGCAAGTCCTTCGTGGGGCTTCCCCCAGCCGCGCACGTGCACCTAACAGTTTCATCTGCACGTGCATCCGGCCTTGCGTTTGCACGGTACACAGGGGATGATAGCGCTTGCCGAGCAAGTGCACGACTCACATGCCAGCGACCACCTGCCAGCAATGAAGACGGGAAGCCGATGACCGCACACTGGGCGGCCTTGCGAGCGACGATGGACGCCGGCGGCGTGAGCCGCGTCGGCTTCCTCGCGGCAAGCGCACCCCAGGGAATGCGCCAGGTGAGCGGCCTGCTGCCGGCACAGCCCGCGGCGACGGGCACGGACTACCCACTGGCCCAGCCGAGCGCCACGTGCCTGCTCAGGCCCCGGCCCGAGTCGGTCAAGACCGGCCGCGACTTCACCCAGGCGACGCTGCTGGACTGGGACATGCCCGCCCTCGCCGACGTGGCCGAGCTCGTCGTCTCCGAACTGGTGACCAACGCGCTGCGGCATGGCGTCCCCTCCGCCCGCGGCCTAGTCGGCGAGCACTGCATCCGGCTGCGCCTGCTCGCCCAGGCCCCCTTCATGATGTGCATGGTGACCGACCCGGGCAGCGACATCCCGGTGCTGCGCGAATCGGAGCCGACCTCGGAGAGCGGCCGCGGGCTGAACGTGGTCGAGGCATGCAGCGTGCGGTGGGGCTGGCACCTTCTCGATGAGGGCGGGAAGGTCGTCTGGGCGCTGCTGCGGCCGCCCATCTGACTCGCAGGCCTCTCGCGGGCATCCGGCGGCCCCCGCCGGGCCCCCACGCGCACCCGGCCCCCCGCGGGCACCCCCCCCGGGCACCCCGCGCACCCGGCGTGGGTGATCCTCAGGTACCGGTCACGGAGGCGGGTACCCGACCCGGAGGCGGGTACCTGGCCAAGGAGGAATGGCGAGACTAGGCTCAGTGCGCGGCCGTCCCGGTGAACCACGAGCATCCGTTCGGCACGCTCGCCGGAGTTGGTGAGGAGCCGACATGTACCAGCCTTACCCGCAGGGTAGCGAGATGCCGCCCGAGTCAAGCCGACCCACGCCACCGCGCCCCGTGCGGACAGCGGTCCTGCTCATGTACGTGGGCGCGGCGCTGACCGCCATCACCCTGATCGTGACCGTGGCGACCATGCACACCATCGAAACGGCCATCCGGAACAACTCCACCTACACCGCGGCGCAGGCGCACCAGCTCGCCGTCGCCGCCATCGTGGAATACGTGGTGACGCTCGGCCTGTGGCTGCTGATGGCATGGGCGAACCGGGCCGGGCACGGCTGGGCGCGGATCACGGCCACCGTCCTGTTCGCCCTGAACACCCTGGGGCTGGTCATCAACCTCTTCCGGGGCTCCGCCTCGATCAGCGTGCTGTTCGCGGTGCTGGTCTGGCTGATCGGCCTGGGCGCCGTCGTGCTGCTCTGGCGCAAAGAGTCCTCCGAGTACTTCGCCGCCAGGAGAATCAGGCCCTGAGCCCTCGCTGACGGCGCTGGCCCGGCACCGGGTCAGCTGGCCCCGCGCAGCAGCGCGTAGCAGGCGACGGCCGCCGCGGCGACCACGTTCAGCGAGTCCACCCCGAGCGCCATCGCCTGCGGGCTCATCGGGATGCAGACGCTCTCGTCGGCCTCGCGCAGCCAGCGGGAGGACAGGCCGTCGCCTTCCGAGCCGAGCAGGAGCGCGACCCGGCCGGCCGCCGCCAGCCGGGCCACCCGGTCCAGGGCGGCCGCGGACTGATCGGGAACCAGCGCGAGCAGCCGGAAGCCTGCCGCGCGCAGCGCCGCGAGGCCCCCGTACCAGTCGGTCATCCGCGCATAGGGGATGGTGAAGACCGCGCCCATCGACACCTTGACCGCGCGGCGATAGAGCGGGTCCGCGCACCGGGGCGCCAGCACCACCGCCCCCACCCCGAGCGCGGCGGCGCACCGGAAGATCGCTCCCACGTTCCCGTGATCGACGAGATCCTCCAGCACCAGGATCCGGCTGTGACCCGCCACGACGTCGCCGACCCCGGGCAGCGGTCGGCGGGCCATCGACGCCAGCGCGCCGCGGTGCACCCGGTAACCGGTGATCCGCTCCGCGACATCGTGCGGGGTCACGTACACCGGGCAGGCACACGTTCCGGCCAGGTCGGCGAGGCCGGCCATCCGGTCCGGGGTCACCAGCAGCGAGCGCACCGGGTAGCCGGCACCGACCGCGCGCCTGATCACCTTCTCCCCCTCGGCCACGAACAGACCGTGCGCCGCCTCCAGGCTCGTGCGCAGGGACGAATCGGTGAGGCGCACGTAATCGGCCAGCCGCGGATCTCCGGAGTCGTCCACACGGATGACGTCGGTCACCCGCCCAGTCTGGCCGGCTCGCGGGCCGCGTCCGGCCAGGCGGAGCTGACGCACCGGGGCGGGCGGAGCCGAGGCGCCTGGCCGAGCGGAGCTGAGGCGCCGGCCCGGGCAGAGCATCCTGCGGCCAAAAAGGGCAATCGGCGTCATACCACACCCCCGGTCCGCTACAGTCGTGCCCGCGAAGACCCAGCAGGCGCGGCGCCTGGGACGCCGCCGCCGGGCTTGCAGGGCTCCCGCAACGGGGAGCCGCGGTCTGTTGCCGGTGCGCCGCGGCCCTTTCGCTAAGAGATGCCGTGAACGCTGGACGGAGCACACGGGGCCGCAACTACCGCCCGGAGCGCAAGCGCCGGACGCGCACAGCCGCGCTGACCGGCCTTGCGGCTGTCATCGCCGTCACCTTCCTGCTCGCGCTCGGCGCCCGGGCTGTCGTCGCACGCGCCGCCTGCACCAGCCATCCAGTGGTCGTGCACGTGACCACGTCCAGCGACATCGGCCCGGTCGTCCGCCACCTCGGCCGGTACTTCAACGGCCTGCACCGGAAGGTGAGCGGCCGCTGCGTTCAGGTCGCGGTCACCACCGGGCCGCCGGGGACGGTGGCGGCGCAACTCGCGGGAACAGTCCCCCGGCGCGGGCCGCAGCCGGACGCCTGGGTTCCCGATTCGAGCCTGTGGGCTGGGCTCGCCAGCCGGGCAGCGGCCGGCGCCGGGCACGCCCGGCCAACCGGCATCACACTCGCCAGAACGGCGCTGGTCATTGTGATGCCGAGGCCGGCCGCCGCCCTGGCGCCCGTCTTCGGCAGCTCGGTCAGCTGGAAGTTCCTGCTCCCCCAGAGCGCTGGTGGCCCAGCGTCCGCGCTCGGGCTGCACGTCGAGATCCCCGACCCCGCCACCAGCGCAACGGGCCTCGTGGCGCTCACCGAACTCCGGCGGCTCTCCGGCCGGGGGGCTGCCGCCCGGGCGGCACTCGCTGGCTTCGCCGTGCATGTCCAGGTCGAGCCGGCGGCCGGCCACCCCCCGCTGGGGCCGATGGCCACCTGGGCGCCCCTGCCCAGGGCCGGTGCCACCTCCGCGCCGGTGACCATCACCACCGAGCAGGCGGTGGTCCAGTTCGACCGCGCGCACCCCCGTCGGCCGCTCGCCGTGCGCTATCCGGCCGAGGGCAGCCAGGAACTCAGCTACCCCTATGTGCTCACCGCCACCAACCCGCTCACGGTGGCGGCGGCCGGCAAGTTCGGCGCACTGCTGCGATCGGCCTACGCCGCCTCGTACGTGCGTTATGCGGGCTTCCGCTCGGGCGACGGCGTGGCCGGCAGCTGGCCCGCTTCGTTCGGGCTGACCAGGAGTGGCCCGCACCTGCTGCGGCCACTGACGCCGCCACAGGCAGAAACCGCACTCCGCACCTGGCAGCGGCTCAGCCTTGGCTCACGCGACCTCGCCCTGATCGACATCTCCTCGGCAATGGCCATCCGGGCCAGGCCCGGCGGGCCGGACCTGCAACGGGTGCTGTATCGCGGCGCCGGATCCGGCCTGGCACTGTTCCCCGACAGCACCCAGATGGGCCTGTGGACGTTTCCCAGCCGGATCGTTGACGGCCTGTCCTACCAGGAGCTGGTGCCGGTCGGCCCGCTGTCCGACGTCCTGGGGCCCGCCACCCGCAGGCAGCGGATCCAGCGCCTGGCGCAGTCGAGCCAGCCCGTGCGGGGGGTCTCGGCTCCCCTCTACACCACCATCCTGAACGCCTACCAGCAGATGCTCGCCACTTACCAGCCCCGTCACGCCAACGCTGTGCTGGTCATGACCGCAGGCGTCGACCGCGACCCCGGCGACATCTCCGCCGTCACCCTGGTACGCGAGCTCCAGGTGCTGTACGACCCCAAGCGCCCGGTCAAGATCGTCGCGATCATGCTGGGCCGGGAGGGCAACTTGCGCGCGCTGCGGCAGATCGCCGCCACCACGAGCGGGCAGGCCACCAGCATCACGCGCTACTCCCGGCTCGGCCAGGTCATCTTCCGCACGATCAGCCACGCGCTCTGCCAGCCGTCCTGCGCCAGTTAGCTGGCCTGATGCGGAAATGGCCCGGGCCTGCGGCACAGACCGGGCCGGCGGCCGGGGCCGGCGAAAACCGGCGGCCGGGGCCGGCGAAAAAGTCGTGCAGAAATCCCGGGCGAAGGTTGTCAACCTCATCTTCGGCTCGCGCGTCTTGCTTACGAGGCCCGGCGAGAGCGGGGCGCCGGGCCTCATGAAAAAGCTCCCGCCGGGCCACCCGGCCCGGCGGGGTGAGGGCCCGGCGAGAGCGGGGCGCCGGGCCCTCATAAGGCTCCTGCCGGATCCTTGATCCGGTGGGGATGAGGCCCGGCGAAAGCGGGGCGCCGGGCCTCATAACAGTTCCCGCCGGGTCACCGATCCGGCGGGGATGAGGGTCCGGCGAGAGCGGGGCGCCGGGCCCTCATTGCATGTCCGCCGAAGGGACGTCACCCGGCATCGTCGAGCATCCGGTGGGCCCGGTCGATCAGCACCGGCACCATCTGGCCCTCACGCTCGAACCCCTCGCCCACCGTCTTGTGCTGCAGGAACCGGGCGTGGATTCCCTCCAGCACCACCGCCAGCTTGAAGCAGCCGAACGCCATGTAGTAGCCGATCCTGGACAGGTCCCGGCCTGTGATCCGCGCGTACCGGGCGGCAAGCTGTTCCCTGGTCGCGAAGCCGGGGGCGGTGGTCACCGAAGCCGCCGCGCCCAGCGAGAGCCAGTCCAGCTCACCGGGATCGATCCAGTAGACGAGGGCCAGGCCCAGGTCGGCAAGGGGATCGCCGAGGGTGGACATCTCCCAGTCCACGACCGCCGAGATGCGCGGCTCATCCCCCGGGACGATCAGCATGTTGTCGACCCGGTAGTCGCCGTGAACGAGCGTGCCGGGCGCTGCCGCGCCGCTGACGGCCGGCAGCCCGGCAGCGAGGCGGCGGGTCAGGTCGTCATAGCCGGGCATCTCCCGGGTCACGGACAGCTCCCATTGCCGCTGCCAGCGGGCAAGCTGCCGGGCCAGGTAACCCTCCGGCTTGCCGAACCCAGCCAGCCCGAGGGCCCCGACGTCCAGCCCGTGGATGCTCGCCAGCATCTCCACGAAACGCTGGGACAGCAGGCCCGCCTGGGCGGGCGTGAGCACGCCCGCGTCCTCGCGGGTTCGCAGCACCGCGCCGTCCACGTAGTCCATCAGGTAGAACGGTGCGCCGACGACCGATGGATCCTCGCAGATCGCGACCGGGCGGGGCACCGGCACCACGGTGCCGGCCAGGGCGGTGAGCACCCGGTACTCCCTGGCCATGTCGTGTGCCGTCGGCAGCACGTGACCGAGCGGCGGGCGGCGCAGGACCAGCCGGCTGCGGCCGGGTCCGTCGGCGCCGACGTCGAGCCGGTAGGTCAGGTTGGACCGCCCGCCGCCGATGAGCTGCACCATGGGAGGCCCGTCACCGCTGGTAATGCCGTTGCGCGCCAGCCACCTGCCGAGCCTGGCGACGTCTTCGACGCCGGGCACGCCGCCCTCGGCCATCGCCCTCACTCCCGTCCGTGTCCCGGCATGCTGGCATTGGCGAGGTTAACCAGTATCCGGCAGGCCCGGGTGATCTCGCCGCCGCCGGCGCCGCCGTAGCCGAGCACCAGCCCGTTCGTGGTCACCGGCCCGGCGAAATAGCGGGCCACCGTGGCCACCGCCACCCCCCGCCGCCACGCCGCGGTGGCGATCTCTTCCGCGTCCCGGGCCGTCTGCAAGACCATGTGCATGCCTGCCTCGTCGCCGAGCAGCCGCCCAGCGGCGCCGCCGGCGAGAACGCCGGCCATGGCCGCCCGGCGGCGGGCGTACTCGTGCCGCATCCGGCGGATGTGCCGCTCCAGATCACCGGCCCCGATCATGCTGAGAACCGCACGCTGGGCAGGGCCCCCTGCCCACTCCCCCAACCCCGCTGCCGCCTCCACGAGCCGGGCCACCAGTTCCGGCTCGGCCACGAGCCAGCCGACCCGCAGCGCCGGCGTGAGGATCTTGGTGGTCGTGCCCAGGTACACCACGACGCCGGGGTCCATCCCGAACAAGGCCGGCAGAGGGC
>DAITAE010000716.1:0-2196 GCA_036824445.1 Streptosporangiaceae bacterium
GGCCGAACCGCTGCTGCGCGCGGCTGAGCTTCGCGCCGGAATACCGCCGCCGGGCCCAGACCGAGGACGGCTTGGCCAGCCGGATGGCACCGATCGTGGCCAGGAGCGGTATCACGATGCCAATCAGGCCGGTGGCCAGCTTGCCCTTGATGATGCAGATCCCGGCCACGGCCAGGTTGAACGCGAGGGTGGCCAGGTACAGCCAGATGGCGAGCGGGTCGCGGCCGCCCGCGGTGCCGAGCGGCGCCGCCTGCATGAGGAGCACGGCGCCGAGCGCGCCGCCAACCAGGATCGCGTCGATCGACTTGCGGCCGCTCTTGCTCCAGTACACGTCGTCGAGGTTGAACCACAGGGCGAACTCGTCCAGGGTCAGCGCCCCGCCGATCCCGAACAGCGCCGCCAGCACCTCCGCCCAGGGCGCCTCCGGGCTGTAGCGGAACTGAAGCAGCCCGGTCACGAGCACCAGGATGATGCCCCATACCTGGTGATGGACGTGCACGCCGCCGATGTAGATGTCGGAGAGCCCGCCGCGCTGGGATCCGGGCCGCGGGGACTCCTCGGCCGCCTTCGCGTGGATCCGGCGCGTGATTCCCCGGGTCACGGCGAAGGTGACCAGGAACCCGATCAGCATCCATACCGCGGGCGCCCGGCCGGTGTCGACGAAGACCCGCTGGTACCACCCCACGCCGGAGCCGTACCCACCCGGTTTGTGGCGCTACCGCACTCCTCGCCGTGATTCTGCCCAGGGCCCGGCCCGGCTCGGTCGATATCCCGCCGGCCCCAGGCTCGTCTTCGCGGCGTTCTTCGTACGTGCTCCGCGCGCTGGGCACTGGCAGCCGCCGCCGGGCGGGAGGAGCATCAGAGAATGCTGCCAGATCCCGGCTGCTATGAAGAGCGCTACCGGATGGCCGCCGGCGCGGCAGTCGGCCTGTTCACCGGCCTGATGACGATTGGCCTGGCCTTCCTCACGGTGGCGCCCTGGGTGGCCGGCGTCGTGATCGCCGCCGCCTTCCTGGCCCTGGTGGGCCCCGGGCTGGCCGTCCGCCGCATGATCGCTTTCCGCGCCGACTACGCGGGCATCACCCTGGGCGCGGTGCCGGGCAAACTGATCGTCCCCCACAGCCCGGCCGTGTTCGTCCCATGGGCCGACGTCGAAAGGATCATCTTCTACCTCGCCGGCCCAGGCGGGCAGGACGCGAATGACCAGGTCCAGTGGCTCGGGGTCCAGCGGCGGGAGAGATCTCCGGCCCTCCCCGAGGGAAACGAGCAGGCGCCTGGCTGCCCGGCACCCCGCGTGGCGGCCGGGGCGACCCGCAGGGTCAGCGGGTGGCGGCTTGACCGCGATCGCCTCGCCGCCGTCGCCGCGGCGGTGGCGCCGGGCGTCCCCATCGCCGACGCCGCCACCGGCCCCAGCCTGGGCGCCGCAGGATCGGGCCACGAGGCCGGTGCCCCCCAACCCGGGTCCGCAGCCACAGACCAGTGCTAGCGGGCAGAGCTCGGCAGCGCCCGCTCGGGCCGCTGATAGCCCGGCGGCACGGCCGCATCCGGCGGCACGGCCGCATCCGGCAGCGCCTCGCCGCCCCCAGAACCGGCCGCGTCAGCGCCCCGTTCGCAGCCGCAGCGTGTGCAGGTCGTCGCGCTCGATCTGGTCGATCCGGCAGAGCAAGGCGTCAAGGTTCTCGGTGACGCTGAGATGGCGGCCGGAAAGCCGGTCCGCGCGGCCGCTGGCCAGCGTGAGCTGCGGCACTCCTTGTCCGGCGCAGCCATGCCCGACCGGTGGCAACTGGAGGCGATCACGGCCAGGGGCCGCGCGCGTCGGCGTCACCGGCTCTCCGCAGTCGCGGGCCTGTCCGTGGCCGGCGCCGCCGCTGGTACCGCACTGGCCCTTGGCCTGACCGGCGTTCTCGGCCCGGCCCGGACACCCGGCACGATCCGGACCGCATCATTCACGCTGCTCAGTAACTCCAACGGCACGGCCACGCTGACCATCAACCCGAAGGAGCTCTTCGACTCCGCGGCCCTGCAGAGCGACCTCGCGCAGTACGGCATCCCGGCGAAGGCCACCTCCGGCAGCTTCTGCACCTCGGATCCCCACCCGCCCGGCTTTTCGCAGGTCGTGTCGTTCTATCCGGCTGGGCCGCGCACCACGACGCCGCAATCGGGTGTACAGCCCACCATCACGATCGACCCGTCGGC
>DAITAE010000717.1:0-2195 GCA_036824445.1 Streptosporangiaceae bacterium
CCAGGCCGTCGAGCTCTCGCTGCTGATCCTCGTCGCCGCGATCATCGACGCCATCACCGGCAACCTCACCGCTACCCGCGTGCTCCTGCTCGCATGCCTGGTCATCGCCGGGCTTCTGGCCGTCGCGCACCTCATCGCGATCGTGGCGTCCCGGCGGCTGAGTTGATGCCGCGGGACTGGGGGAGTTGCGTCACCGGATACCAGCGGCGGTGACCGGATGAAGCTCTCGTGCGTGGTCTTGACGATGGGGGATCGGGCGAAGGAGTTGGCGCGGGCCGTTGACAGCGCGCTGGCGCAGGAGGACGCCGATCTTGAGGTGGTCGTGGTCGGGAACGGCGCCGATGTGGGCGCGGTGCCGGCGGGTGTGAAGGTGGTCAAGCTTCCGGAAAATCTTGGTGTGGCGGGGGGACGCAACGCCGGCGTGCAGGCGTGCGCCGGGGATGTGGTGCTGTTCCTCGATGACGATGGCTGGTTCCCCGACCGGAACGTGGGGTCGCATGTCGCCAGCCGTTTTGCCGCTGATCCTGGTCTTGCGGTGATCTCGTTCCGGGTCGTCGACCCGGACGGGGGACCGGGGGCGCGCTGGCACGTGCCGCGGCTGCGGGCCGGCGACCCGGAACGGTCCTCGCCGGTGACCACGTTTGCCGGGGGTGCCTGCGCCATCCGGCGTGCGGCGTACCTGGAGGCGGGCGGGCTGCCGGAGGTGTTCTTCTACGCGCACGAGGAGACCGACCTCGCGTGGCGGCTGCTCGGCCTGGGTTACCGGCTCGAGTACGACGCCGCGGCCCGGATGTGCCACCACGCGCTGCCGAACGCCCGGCATGCGGCCTTCTACCGGCTCGACGGCCGGAACCGGGTGCTGCTGGCCCGCCGGAACCTGCCGTGGCCGCTGGCCGCCGCGTACCTGCTGACCTGGTTCGCGCTGACCGTGGTGCGGGAGCGTTCGTTGACCGCGGTGCGGGCCTGGGTGTCCGGGTTCGCGGAGGGCTGGCGGATGAATCCTGGCCTGCGGCGGCCGATGTCGGCCCGCACCGCCTGGCGGATGACCCGGGCTGGCCGGCCGCCGATTATCTGATCCCAGCGGGGGAGGGTGGTCACAGAGGCCCGGCCGGCCCGGTGCCAGTGGGCCGTGTGATTCGCCCCGATGGTCACCGGTGGGGTGCGGCCGGGCGGGAGAAACGCAGGAAGTTAAGATCGCCCTCAGTGGGGGATGCATGTCGATACTCACACTGAGACAGGCGCCGCCAGGCCGCCCCGTGCCCCGCCGGTTCGACTGGCCGTCGCCTGCCGCCGTCCCACGTCTGTGGCTGACCGTGGGCCTCGCCGGCAGCGCCGCATTCGCCATCGCCCTGGCCATGGTCACCGTGTGGCAGGCGCACCGGCTGTGGGGGATCTTCGCCGGCATCTCGTACCTGCTCGCCGCGATGTTCGTGCTGGTGTGGAAGTCCCGCGGTCGGGACGTGGCGCTGGTGATCAGCCTGGCCGGAGCGCTGGTCACGCCGATGTGGCTGATGGCGGGCCACGGCCTCCAGCAGCCCGAGGTAGAGGTGATCGAAAAGTCGGCGGCCATGCTGGTGCACCGTGGCACCCCCTACCCAGGGCTCGCCATGCTCGCCACCACGCACAACCCGAACGTGTTCGACCCCTACCTCCCGGCGCTGACCGCGTTCGGGATACCTCGCGTCCTGCTGGGGTTCTCGGCGGCCACCGATCCCCGGATCTGGTTCGCGGCCGGGTTCGTCGTGGTGTTCGCGGCCGCGCTCGCCCTGGCCGGCGCCCGCGACGTGGTGCGCTGGACCGCGCTGGTGACGGCATCGCCGGTGATCGCGTTCTCGCTGGCCGTCGGCGGCACCGACGTGCCCGTTCTCGCGTGCCTGTGCCTCGGTTTTGCCCTGCTGTGGCGGCGGCCGAGGCCGATGCTGGCGGGGCTCGCGCTCGGCGCGGCCGCGGCCATGAAGGCGACGGCCTGGCCGGCCCTGGCCGTGGCGGCGGTCCTGCTTCTGGCCAGGGACGGCCGCCGGGCGGCGGTGAGCATGACCGCGACCGCCCTGGCGGTGGTCGTCGCGGTGGTAGGCCCGGTGGCGGCTGCGGGGCCGCGGTCCCTGGTGCAGAACACGATCGCGTTCCCGCTGGGCCTGACCAGCGTCAAGTCCGACGCGGTGAGCCCGCTGCCGGGGCGCCTGCTCGCCGAGACC
>DAITAE010000718.1:0-2192 GCA_036824445.1 Streptosporangiaceae bacterium
CCTGTGGTGCCGCGGCGATGGCACGGGCGATCGCCTCCCGGGTCCGGCTCGGCTCCAGGATCTCGTCAACCACGCCAAGCGCCTGGGCCCGTTCCAGGCCGCCGGCCTCCCGCTCGTGCTCGGCCGCGAGTTCGGCCTCGACCTGGTGCAGCTTCTCCGGGGGGACGGTGGCCAGGGTCCGCCGGTGCAGGATCCGGATCGCGGCCACGGGGCCCATCACCGCCAGTTCGGCCCCCGGCCAGGCGAATACCTTGGTGGCGCCGAGAGCGCGGGAGTTCATGGCGATGTACGCGCCGCCGTAGGCCTTGCGCGTCACCAGCGTCACCCGGGGCACGGTCGCCTCGGCGAACGCGTGCAGGAGCTTGGCGCCGCGCCGGACCACACCATCCCACTCCTGCCCGACCCCGGGCAGGTAACCCGGCACGTCGACCACCACGACCAGCGGCACCCCGAAGGCGTCGCACATCCGCACGAAGCGGGCCGCCTTCTCGGCCGCCGTGGCGTCGAGGCACCCGCCGAGCCGCAGCGGGTTGTTGGCGATGACGCCAACCGTCCGCCCGGCCAGCCGGCCCAGCGTGGTGACCACGTTCGGGGCCCACCGGGGGTGCAGTTCTATGCCGGGCTCGTCGAGCAGCTTGGAGATCAGCGGCTTCACGTCATAGGCGCGCCGCGGGGACTCGGGCAGGAACGAAGCCAGGCTGCCGTCGCCGTCCCGGCCGCCCGACTCCAGCCGCAGCGTCTCGTCCTGCACCGTGTCGAGCTGGACCTTGCCGAACGCGACATCGCCCTGGTCGCCGAGGAGCACCGCGATCTCACGGGCCCGTGCCAGCGCCTCGGCGTCGGAGGCGGTCACCACGTGCACCACCCCGGACCGCCGGCTGTGCGGCTCCGGCCCGCCGAGCCGGGCCATGTCCACGTCCTCGCCGGTCACGCTGCGCACGACGTCGGGCCCGGTAACGAAGATCCGCCCCTGGTCGGAGAGGATCACCACGTCGGTCAGGGCCGGCCCGTAGGCGGCACCACCCGCGGCCGGGCCGAGCACGACCGAGATCTGTGGCACCTTGCCGGAGGCGCGCGTCATCGCCGCGAAAATCGTCCCGACGGCATGCAGGCTCTCGACGCCTTCCCGCAGCCGGGCCCCGCCCGAGTGCCACAGGGCGATCACGGGCGCCCCCTGGGCGAGGGCCTCGTCGTAGGCGGCGACGATCGCCGCGCACCCGGCGCTGCCCATCGCGCCGCCCTGGACTTGCGGGTCGCTGGCGAAGGCCACCGCCAGCACCCCGTCGATCTTCCCCGTCGCGGCCACGGCGCCGCTGTCATCGTGCGGGGTCAGCAGCGCCATGGTGCCCGGGTCGAACAGCGCGGCCAGCCGCGCCTGCGGGTCACGGGTGATGGCCTCTGGCGGGGCGGCCTGCCGGTCAGCGGCCGTGGGGGCTGCCTGGCCCCGGGCGGCTGGGCTCTCGACTACGGTCACGGAAGTCTCCTCGCGGTGACTGGGAGCGGGGATCAGGCGGCGGTGAAGGCGAGGCAGACGTTGTGCCCGCCGAAGCCGAACGAGTTGTTCAGCGCCGCCATTGGCGCGCCGCCGTGCGGCTTGAGATTCCTCGGCTCGGTGGCGATATCGACACTGGCCTCGTTGTCGGGGTCGTCGAGGTTGATGGTGGGCGGGGCGACCGCTTCCCGCAGGGCGAGGATGGTGGCGACGGCCTCCAGCGCGCCGGCCCCGCCGAGCAGGTGCCCGGTCATCGACTTGGTGGCGGACACCACCACCCCGGCGGCAGCCGGGCCGAGTGCGGCCACGATGGCCTGGCCTTCGACCGCGTCCCCCGCGGGGGTGGAGGTCGCGTGCGCGTTGACGTGGACCACCTGATCCGCGGTGACCGCGGCGTCGGCGAGCGTCCGTTCGATCGCGCTGACGATGCCCGTCCCATCCGGGTCGGGCTGGGCGATGTGATGGGCATCGGAGGAGTAGCCGACGCCCGCGGCGACCGCATGGACCGCCGCCCCGCGCGCGGCCGCGTGCTCCGCCGACTCCAGCACCACCATGGCCGCGCCCTCGCCGAGCACGAACCCGTCCCGGCCCTTGTCGAACGGGCGGGACGCGCGCTCGGGCTCGTCGTTGCGCAGGGACAGCGCCCGCATCGCCGCGAACGCCGCGATGTTCAGCGGAAGGATGGCCGCCTCGGTGCCGC
>DAITAE010000207.1:0-7770 GCA_036824445.1 Streptosporangiaceae bacterium
GCGAGCCTGCCGCCGCGGCTCACCGCACGCAGCCGCCGCTCGGTCCGCTCGCGCGCTCCCGCGGCGGCGACGACAAGCAGCCGGTCACCGGCCCGCAGCGTGGTGGACGGGTCGGGGACGAACCCGCGCGCGTCGCGGACGATCAGGGCCACGTTCGCCTCGGCCGGCAGCCGGAGCTCAAAGATCTCCACGCCGTGCAGCCTGGAGCCCGGCGGGATCTGCGCCTGGAGCAGGTCGGCGGGGATGGCTTCCAGCGGCGCGGCCTCGACGTCAACCTCCAGGGGCTCGGCCGGCGTGATCACCCCCAGCCGCCGGGCCACCCACGGCAAGGTTGGCCCTTGCAGCAGGGTGAACACCACCACTGCGACGAAAACCAGGTCGAACAGGCCGGTGGCACCCGGCAGCTGGGCGCTCATCGGAATCGTCGCGAGCACGATCGGCACCGCGCCGCGCAGCCCGGCCCAGGACAGGAATGCCTGCTGGCGCCAGGGCACCCGCAACGGCAGGGTGGAGGCGAGCACCGCGGCCGGCCGGGCGACGAGTACGAGCACCGACCCTGCCACCAGGGCCGGTACGACCGCCCCGGGCAGCCGCGCGGGGGAGGCGAGCAGCCCGAGCATGACGAACAGCCCGATCTGGGCGAGCCAGGCGATGCCCTCGGCGAACCCGCGCGTGGCCGGCCCGTGCGGCAGCCGCACGTTGCCCAGCAGCAGCGCGGCCACGTAGACGGCGAGGAACCCGCTCGCGTGCGCCAGCGACGCCGCACCGTAGCTCGCGACGATCAGCGCGAGCACCGCGATCGGGTACAGCCCGGAGGCGGGCAGCGCCACCCGCCGCAGGGTGAACACGCCGAGCAGGCCCGCGAGCAGCCCGATCGCGGCACCGGCGGCCAGCTCGTACACCACGATCCCGCCGATCAGCCCGGGCGCCGACGGATGCGAGCCGGCCCCGCTCAGCAGGGTCACCGCCAGCACCGCCGGGGGGTCATTGAGCCCTGACTCCGCCTCCAGCATCCCCGCCAGCCGCGGCGGGAGCGGCAGCTTGCGCAAGACCGAGAACACCGCCGCCGCGTCGGTCGGCGCCAGCACCGCGCCGAGCAGCAAGGCGTCCCGCCAGGCGAGGGACAGCAGCCAGTGGCACACCACCGCGACGATCCCGGTGCTCACCACGACCCCAACGGTCGCGAGCAGCAGTGCGGCCGGAGCCGCGGCCCGCGCGTGCGCCCAGCTGGTGGTCAGGCCGCCCTCGGCCAGGATCAGCACCAGCGCGCTGAGCCCGAGCGCCTGTGCCAGCCCCGCATTGCTGAACCGCACCCCCAGGCCCGCCTCACCAAGAGCCAGGCCCAGGCCCAGGAAGAGGAGCAGGCCGGGCAGGCCGATCTGGTGAGCGAGCCGGGCCGCCACGATCGCTGCGATGACCACCGCCGCGCCCACCAGCAGGATCAGCGCGGGGTCACCCGACCTCACGACTGTCTCCGCATGGCCGCCCCAGATCCGGCATTGGTGGTCGACAGTCTGCCGGATCGGCGATCACGGCCCCGGGGCCCATGTGGGCCCTGGCAGTGCTGCCGTTACAGCGAGCGCTGCTTGAGCCAGTCGAGCGCCGCCTGGGCGACCTCACGCCAGCCGTGGTCGATCGTGAGCGAGTGACCGCGGTCGGGGAACTCCTTCAGGTCGGTGATCGCGGGCGACCTGTGGTAGAGACGGCGGGTCTGTGTGCTGATGACGTGCGGAACGGTGTGGTCCCTGCCCCCGGCCGTTATCAGCAGCGGTCCCCGGGTCTTGTTCCGCGTGTTGACCTTCGCGGGCGAGTTCGGGGTGACGGCCGCGAAGGCGGCTTCGAACAGGGTCTTGCCCGGTGACGGGATCGCGCAGCGGTCGTACAGCTCATCGGACTCCTGCGCGGGCAGCGCGTTGCCGAAACCGTAGCGCCACTGCTCCCGGGTCAGCGCCACCGCCAGGTTCCGGTTGGCGGGCCTGCGCAGCGCGACCGAGGCGACCTTCAGCGACGACGTCGGCAGGACGAGCACGCCCTTGATGGGAGCCGGGTCGATCGCCACCGCCGCGGCGGCAAGATCCTGCCCGAGCAGCCGTTGAACGATTATGCCGCCGAACGAGTGACCGATGACGATCGGCGGGGCGTCGAGCCCGCGGATGATCTGGGCATAGTGCGCGACCACGTCATCGATGCCCTTTCCGGCGACCCGTTCGGGGTGGCGGCGGGTTTCCTCGACCGTGTCGGAGTCGCCGGGCCAGCCGGGCGCCTGTGGCGCGTAACCCCCCTCGCGGAACAGGTCCAGCCACGGGTCCCATGAGGTGGCGTGCAGCCACAAACCGTGAACGAAGACCACGGGCGTGTTTGCTGGGCTCATCGGCTTGCCCCTTCATCCTCTGCGCCGGCCTGTTGCGAAGGACGGCTGACACTGAAAGTCGGTTTTACCCCTGTTCTTATCATCCGTAACGGGGTCCCCATTCTCCACCCGGGCGCGAAGCTGCGCCAGAATGGCAGGCTGTGGTGAGCGCGCACGTCACGACGGTGACCAGCAGGACCTACCGGCTGCCCATGCCCCGGCCGTGGGGCCCGGAGGTCACCTGCCAGTACCTGATCGCCACCACGGTCGACAGCAGCGACGGCGGCAGCGGCCAGGGTTTCAGCTGGGCCGTCCGGGCCGGCGCGCAGGCGATCCAGGCGATGGTCGACGCGGACTGCCGCCCGGTCGCCGAGGGTGGCCCGGTCGCTCCCGCGGCGGCCTGGGACCGGCTGTGGTGGCACCTGCGCGAGGCGGGCGGCGGCGTCACCACGCTGGCGATGGCGGCGATCGACATCGGCCTGTGGGATATGCGGGCCAGGGCCGCCGGGCTGGGGCTGGCCGACCTGCTCGGCCGGCAGCGCGACCGGGTGCCGGTCTACGCCAGCGGCGTCAACCGGCACCTGACGCTGGCGGAGCTCACCGAGCAGGTGAGCCGCTGGGTCGCGGCGGGGCACACCAGGGTCAAGATCAAGGTCGGCCAGCGCGGCCTGGATGAGGACCTCGAGCGGGTGGCCGCGGTCCGGCGGGTCATCGGGCCCGGCCGGCTGCTCATGGTCGACGCGAACCAGCTGTGGGACCTGCCGACCGCCCGCCGGGCCGCCCGGGCATTGTCGGCGTTCGACATCTACTGGCTGGAGGAGCCGCTTCCGGCCGAGGACTTCCAGGCGTACGCGGCGCTGCGGTCCGCCATCGACGTTCCGGTGGCGGCGGGCGAGAGCCTGTACACCGAGGCGCAGTTCCGCGACGCGCTGCTGGCCGGCGCCGTCGACTACCTCCAGCCGAATGTCTGCCGGGTGGGCGGCATCACCCCGTTCCTGCGCATCGCGCGGCTCGCCCGGCTGTTCGGCGTCCCGGTCATACCGCATCTGCTGCCCGACATCTCCGGGCAGCTGGCCCTGTGCCTGCCGCTGGCGGGCATGATCGAAGATATCGACGAAGGGTCCTTCGCCGCGCTTGGCGCGCTGGCCCTGCCGAGCGGGGTGGTGATCACCGGCGACAGCCTGCAGGCTCAGACCCCGCCGGGCCACGGGCTGGCGTTCGCCACCGATGTGCTTGAGGACGTCACAGTGAAACAAGGAGGACATGATGGATGCTGACCAGGCGCGAGCGCGGCTGCTGGCCGAACGTGCCGAGGTGGCCGACCTGCTCGCCGACTCCGAGTCGGCGGCACAGCAGGACCGCGAGACCGAGGATGAGGAGGCTACCGTCTACGTCTCCGACGCCGCCCAGCCCCTGACCGAGGAAGGCATCGACGACGCCGTCGCGGACAGCATGCGGGAGCGGCTGGCCACCATCGACCGCGCGCTGCGGCGGCTGGACGACGGCACCTACGGGCGTTCGGTCCGCAGCGGGCTGCCGATCCCCGACGACCGGCTCGAGGCGGATCCGGCGGCCGAGCTCACCATCGAGGAGGCCCGAGCCCAGTGAGCCAGCGACCGCCGCTGCCGCCGTTCACCGAGGAGACCGCACGGCGGAAGGTCCAGGCGGCCGAGGACGCCTGGAACACCCGCGACCCGGAGCGGGTCGCCGGTGCCTATTCCGAGGACTCCGTCTGGCGCAACCGGGACGAGTTCCTCAGCGGCCGTGCCGAGATCATCCACTTCCTGACGCGGAAATGGAACCGTGAGCTCGACTACGCGCTGCGCAAGGACATGTGGTCGTTCGAGGGCAACCGGATCGCCGTCCGCTTCCAGTACGAGTGCCACGACGCCGCCGGGCGGTGGTTCCGCAGCTACGGCAACGAGCTGTGGGAGTTCGACGAGGACGGATACATGAGGCGCAGGGAGGCCAGCATCAACGATGTGCCGATCAGCGAGGCGGACCGGCGCATCTTCGGGGCCCGGCCGGACGAGGAGCGGGGCCAGTCCTTCCCCGTCCGCTGATCCGGCGGCGCACCTGCGGCGGATCACGGTGTCCAGGCGATCGCGGTGACGATCAGCCCGCCGCTGGCGAGCCAGCGGCCCGTCAGCTGCGCTTCCGGACGGTCACCGGCTCCCGGGCCCGGGCCGGTCAGGCAGACGGTGAAGGTGCCGGTGGTGGCGAGGCCGATCACCGCAGCGCGGAGGCCCGGCCATTGCCCGGTCAGTGGGTACCACAGCTTGCAGGCCGCCTCCTTGGCGCTGAACAGCAGGCGGTCCCAGCACACGGCGGGCGGGCCAACCCCCGGCACTCCAGCATCGCGCGGGCCAGCCCCCGGCACCCCAGCATCGGGCAGGCCAGCCCCTACCATGTCGGCCCCACGCCGGGCGGCGGCGTGCCGGCGGATCCACGCCCGCTCGGGACCGGTGGCCACCATGTCGATCAGTCCGGCCGGCAGCGCGGCATCCGGTTCCGCGTCGATGCCGATCGCGGCCACGTTCGTGGTCCGCGCCACGGCACAGGCCCGGTAACCGGCGCAGTGGGTAATGCTCCCCGTCACGCCGGCCGGCCACCGCGGCTGGCCCGCCGGGCCGGGCAGGATTGGCGCGGCCGGCACACCGAGCCTGGCCAGTGCCGCCCTGGCGCACAGCCGCCCGGCCGCGAACTCGGCCCGGCGCCGCGGCCCGGCGGTGTGCATGACCGCCTCCTCGACGGGGAACAGGACGGGGCCGGGCTCGGGCAGGTGTCCGGCGGATTCCACGGCCGCCACCGCCGGGGGCAGGAGGTCGGCGATCAGCCCGGCCCGTTGCGGCCAGCGAGACGGGTCGGCGGGCATCACGGCAAGCCCTTACTGCGGCCTCAGCGCCATCCAGACCGCGTGTGCATCGGACGTGCCG
Source organism: Streptosporangiaceae bacterium (assembly GCA_036824445.1). Taxonomy (GTDB): domain Bacteria; phylum Actinomycetota; class Actinomycetes; order Streptosporangiales; family Streptosporangiaceae; genus UBA9676. Next base: position 5,287 of record DAITAE010000207.1, read on the forward strand.
GGGTTGCGCCAGGTGTGCGGCTGGTCGCCCCGGAAGTGCAGCGTGCTCCCCGCTTCGACCTGGTATGACTGCCCGGTCACGGTGAACTCGAGCACCCCGCTGGTGACATGGACGAGCTCCTCGCCGGGGTGCTGCATCGGCTTGCGCCCGCTGGTCGCGCCCGGCGCCACCGTGGCCCGCGCCCCGGCGAGCAGGAACCGGCCGTACGGCCCGGAGATGCTGCTCAGGTCGATCCCCTTGTGCGAGGTATACACCGGCCGGTCCTCATCCGGCGGGGTGAGCACCGCGACGTCGTCCTGGCCGATGTCCTCTTCCACGAAGTAGGAGACCGGCCGGCCGAGTGCGCCAGCGATCTTCAGAAGCGTGGTGATGGTCGGCACCATGCCGCCTTGCTCGATCTTGTGGATGGCCGCCGCCGAGACGTCGGAACGCTCGCCGAGCTGCTGCAGCGACAGGCCCATCCGCTTGCGGAGGCTGAACACCTTGAGGCCGATGGAGCCGACGATGCGCTCCAGGTCCCCGGCGACGACGTCGCCGCGGCTGCCTGACTGCGCGTCCAGGCAGGGGGGTCCCTGGGTGCGGGGGACTCGGCTCATGTGTTGTCCGCTGGGTCGAGGGATGATGGCGTCTTGACGTTCGGGGGTGGCTCCCGCCAGGATAGTGGACGAGTCATAGCGGATACTAAACGTCCCTCCCGCCTCATGGGAAGAGGGTGCTGATGGCGCAGCGGATCGTGGTGATCGGTGGCGGCGCCGCCGGCATAGGCGCCGCCGGGGCGGCCAAGGCCGAGGACCCCTCCGCGGACGTACGCGTCTATACCGAGTTCGAGGATGTCGGGTACAGCCCGTGCGGCATTCCTTATGTCCACGGCAAGGAGATTCCCGACTTCGAGCGGCTCTTTTTGGCGACAAAAGAAGCTTACGCTGGCCAGGGCATTGACATCCACTATGAGACACGGGCTACCGGATTCAATACCGAGCGCAAGACCGTGTCCGTGCAGGGCGAGGGCGATGTCGGTTACGACAAGCTCATCATCGCCACCGGGTTCGACTATGCCTCGCCCGGCGTGCCCGGCGCCGACCTCGATGGCCTTTATTACGTGAAGAACATCCGCCGGGCAATGCAGTGGGACAAGGTCCTCGACGGCGTGCGCTCCGCGGTGGTCGTCGAGGCGTCCCCGCTGGGCCTGGAGATGGTCACGGCGCTCTGCCACCGTGGCATCGAGACGCACCTGATCGACCCGGGCGCCTGGGCGCTGTCGGCGGCGACAGATCCCGACATCGTCGCCCCGGTGCAGGACTCCTGGCGGGAGAAGGGCGCCAAGCTGCACTTCAATACGACGCTTAACGGATTCGTCGGGGATAACTCCGTCCGCGCGGTGGCGACATCTGACGGGGAAATCCCATGTGACCTCGCCGTTGTCTGCACCAAGAAAGAGGCGAACACCGGCGTGGCCAGCGCCGCCGGGGTGCGGACCGGATCGGCGGGCGGAATCATCGTGGACGAGTGGATGTACACCTCCGCTCCGATGGTCTGGGCCGCCGGCGACTGCATTGAAGTTCCGCACAGCGTGACCAACATTCCGGTCCAGGGCCTTTCCGGCAGTCACGCCTACGCCCAGGGGAAGGTCGCGGGCACGAACGCGGCTGGCGGCCGGCGCCGGTATCAGCCGGTGAGCGTGCCCTGGGGCATGGTGGCCGGCGACTGGATGATCGGCGGCGTGTCCTTCAGCGAGACACTCGCCACCGCATTGGGCATCCCGCACGTGGTCGGCGTCGCCGAGGGAATCTCCCGGGCACGCTACTACCCGGGAGTCGAGAAGGTCCGGGTCAAGCTGCTGGCAGAACCCGGATCGCTGCGCCTCATCGGCGCCCAGATGGTTGGCCGCGAGGGCATCAAGGAGCGGGCCGACTTCTTGGCCATGGCGGTCAGGACCGGGATCACCATCGGTGACCTGGCCACGATGGAGAACGTCTACTCCCCGCCCATCGGGGCGCTGAACGAGCCCATCGCCCTGGCGGCCCAGGCTCTGCTGGCGGGGCTGGGATCCTGAGGTGTCCTTCTCCCGCTGGCTGCGAGCCACCTCCGAGCACTACCTGATGGTCGCCGCGCAAGAGAAGGTCGCCGCCAAGTACCGGGTCACCCCACCGGCCCGTCCCCGTGGGCGGGAATGGTTCTGGCTGCGGGTGTACGTCCCGCTCTACCGCGTGGTGCCCTGGCGGGCGCGTTCGGCGATCATGCGGCGCATGCCCGGCAGCCACCGCATGACATGGACGGAGGCCCAGCGCCCGCGCGGGCCCGCCATCTAGGCCCAGTCCGCAACCGTTGTCGGTTATCACACCCGTCAGGAGGATCCATGCCGATCACCGTTGACTCGCCACGCGGCGAGGCAGGCACCGACTCGCTCTACGACACCGAAGAGAAGGTCTTCGAGGACATCCGGGCCAACCCCGGCGAGAAGGCGTTCGTGTTCATCCACTCCGT
>DAITAE010000208.1:0-7757 GCA_036824445.1 Streptosporangiaceae bacterium
TCCGGGCTCCCATGTACGCATAGCCACGAGCCAAAGTCAACCGGGCGGCACCATCGTGTGGACGCTGCGGCGTCGAGGACTGAACCTGGTGGATCGTCATATCGACGGCGGAGCGCTGTTTCTCCGGAAGTACCGGCATCTCTACGAGTCGGAGAAGCGCACGCAGGCATCTCGGCCTGTCCGCGCTCACTTGGACGAGTCCGGGAGAGGATGCGGCTGAAGCGGATTCCCCGCTTGACCAAGCCGCTGAGGTCGATGGCCGGAACTTGTCAGTGCGCAAACGATGCTCTCGTAACGCCCGAAGCGCTGAGCCTGTGACGGGCGATAGAAAGCGGGCCCGCTCGGGCATCTTTCGGACACTCGGCGGACTGCAGCCGCGACCGGCTTAGGGCAGCATGCGCAGCAACTCTCCAAACTCGTGTCGACTTGTGTAGTCCGTCCAAGCGAGATACAGAATGTCGTCCTTGGCATAGAGATATCCGTGGGCTGGGCCTCGGCCAGCTGAAGTGACGGTCACGTCCTTGTCTGAGACCAAGATCTTGGCCAAGCAAATCTTCGCCTCCGGGCTTCCGCGTACGACGCCACGAGCGTGTCCGCGCAGGCGCCCCTTACCCGGTAAGCGACCACCTTTGGCACACCGTCTGGCAAGAGAGCCCAGGCGACAGAGAGATCGGAAGGGGACTTGCGAAGGCGTTCCAGGAATTTCGAGACGTTGGCCCTGACCTCCGGCGAGAAAATTGCTGCGGCCTGCTCTTCAACCAGACCTTTCCGGTGAAGGCCTCCCGGTGCAGCTCAGCTCCGCCGACCTCGTCCGGCAGGAGCTTCGCAAGACTTGCAGGACCCGCCGTTCCCCGGCCGCACCCCGCGAGCGCGCAGCTAAGCGAAACGAGTACGGCGAGCAATCTTACGATGGCGTCTTGAGTATCCCAGTCTGTCATGAGGCTCACCCAGGGGCGTCCCGATCTGCGCCGGGCCGGCAGAAACGCGGTCACCCAAGTTATGCGTGCCGGTCCGCGCCAAGCCCTCACGGTTCGCCGCGGGAGCGCCGCGAATGGCCGGACGCTTCGTGCGCCGACGGGCCGTGTGATCGTCATGGCGCTGGACCGCGGAGGCGGCCGACCCGGTCGGCAGAGGGATCGCGCATCACAGAAACGCTCCGGGCACAGGCGCCTCAGCGGATCTCGCCTGGCTTGAGGCGGGCGGGCGTGGTAAGCAGTGCGCGTGCAGGACGAGATCGTCTTCCGCTTCCTCGACGAAGGGGTCGCCGCGTCGGCGGCGCTACTCCGGGAGCGGGAGGCACCCGAGACGTGCCGTGCGGTCTTGGACGCGCTGCCCGCCGTCGGCCTCGCGCGTCACGGGATCTATTCGGGAAGCGAGGTCTACCTCGTCCTTCCCGTGCTGCTCGCGCCACCGCGCGAGCACACCACAACGATCGTCAGGCCCGGCGATGTCGGCTTTCTCACGGTCGAGAAGGGCTCGGGGTACGGCATCGAGGAGGACTATTCGGAGATCTGCTGGTTCTACGACCACGACGCGACGCCCTCGATGCCCGAGGGGCCGATCGCCGTGAACGTCTTCGCCCGGCTCTACGGCGCGGACACCTTTTTCGCCGTCTGCCGGCGCATGCGGCTGGAGGGTGCGAAGAGGCTCGAGATCGCCCGCGTGTAGCCGGACGAGCGTGGCGCGCCCCGGGCAGGGCGTCGGCGAGAACTTCACCGACAGTGGGCAGAGCGTGCTGGAGTTGCTGAACCGGGTAGGCGCCGACGGCTGGGAGCTGGCCGACCTGGAAGAGCTCCAGGAACGCGGCGACGGGCCTAGCTACTGGGATCCCAACTGGACGGTGACGATCTACACCTTCAAGTACCTGGTTCCGAGCTAGAAGCCAGGCGGCCGCTCGACGGTGTCGCGCCGCTGATGTCCCGGTTGTTACCGGGAACGGGTCAACGTGATGGCGGCAGCTTGGGCTGCTGAGACAGCGGCTGGCCAAGCTCAGTTCAGCTCGGCTTCAGGTAGCCGGTGGTGGCCGTAGTTGACCGGTGGTCGCTCTGGCTAACGACTTTAATGGCACTTGATCTCGTGCGAGTGCGTGGGGCTCAGTTCCGCGGCGGTGGCGTGACCTGCTCTGCGGGGCATTGGGTGTGCTCACTGGTGGGGCGGAAATGGCGCAGCCGGAGTGCGTTGCCGACGACGGTGACTGAGCTGGTGGCCATCGCTGCAGCGGCGAGTACGGGGGGCAGGATTGCGGCGGCGGCGAGGGGGACGAGCAGCAGGTTGTAGCCGAAGGCCCAGCCGAGGTTTTGGCGGATGATTTTCCGGGTCGCGCGGGCGAGTGTGACCGCGTTGGCGACCGCGCCGACGCCGCCGTGGACCAGGGTGATGTCGGCGGCGGCCATGGCCGCGCCGGTGCCGGTGGCGACCGCGATGCCGATGTCAGCTGCGGCGAGGGCGGGTGCGTCGTTGATCCCGTCGCCGACCATCGCGACCGGGCCGCGGTCGCGGCGCAGCTGGTCTATCAGCGCGGATTTGTCTTGCGGGAGCAGTTCGGCGTGGACGCTGGTGATCCCGGCCGCCTCCGCGGTGGCGGTGGCTGCGTCCAGCGCGTCGCCGGTGGCCAGGACAGGTTCTAGTCCCAGTGAGCGGAGCCGGGCAACTCCGGCCGGGCTGTCGGGCCGCAGCGTGTCGGCTGCGCCGAGCAGCAGCCGCAGGCGGCCCTCGACTGCGACGGCTATGGGTGTCTGCGCGGCGTCGGCCAAGTCCGCCGCCGCGTTGCGGGTCGCGGCGGAGGTGTCGACCCCAGCCTGTTGGAGCCAGGCCAGCGACCCGGCTTGCAGCCGCTGCCCGCCCGCGATGGCGGTCACGCCACGCCCGGGCACCGCCTCGACGTCGCGGGCGGCTGCCGGGACCAGGTCCATGTCCTTGGCCGCCGTGACCACGGCCTGGGCCAGGGGGTGCTCCGAGGCCGCCTCGGCGCCAGCGGCCAGGGCCAGCGCGTCGTGCCCGTCGCTGCCATCGAGGGGCAGCAGCCGCACCACGTGGGGGTGGCCGGTGGTCAAGGTGCCGGTCTTATCGAGCACCACGGTGGCCAGGCCGTGGACTCGTTCCAGGCTTTCGCCGCCGCGGATCAGCAGCCCGAGCTGGGCGCCGCGGCCGGTCCCGGCCATGATCGCCACCGGCGTGGCCAGCCCGAGCGCGCACGGGCACGCGACGACCAGCACCGCGACGGCGGTGATCAGCGCGGCCACGGCGCCAGCGCCTGCCAGCAGCCAGCCCGCGAACGTGACCGCGGCGACTACCAGGATGACCGGGACGAACACCGCCGAGATCCGGTCGGCGAGCCGCTGGGCCTTCGACTTCTCCTTCTGCGCGGCGTCAACCGTATCCATGATCTGGCCAAGGACCGTCTCTGCGCCGGTGCGCGCCACCCGCTGCACCAGCCGCGCCGGGCCGTTCACCGTGCCGCCGGTCAGCGGGTCACCGGGCTTCTTGTGCTGCGGCAGTGGCTCACCGGTCAGCATCGACTCATCCACGATGCCGGTGCCGTCGGCCAGTTCGCCGTCGGCCGGGATGGCTTCTCCGGGGCGGATGAGCGTCAGGTCGCCGGGGCGCAGCGTCTCGGCCGGGATGTCGACCGTGGCCGAGACGTCGCCGCGCTGGCCGCTGGCGGCGCGGGCGATCAGGTGCGCGGTCCGCGGCTGCAATTCGGCCAGCGCCTCGATCGCGGCCCCGGCGCGGGCCCGGCCGGCCAGCTCCAGGTACTTGCCCACCGCGATCAACGTGATGATCAGCGCCGCGACGTCGTAGTAGGTCATCTGGCCGGGCAACGCGATGGTGGCGATCACCGAGTAGCCGAAGGCCACCGTGGCGCCGAGCGAGACCAGGGTGTCCATGTTGGTGGTGCGGTGCCGCGCCGCCTCCAGCGCACCCCGGTGGAACACCGCCCCCGTCCACACATACACCGGCAGCACCAGCGCCAGCTGCACCCATCCCGCCCATGCCGCCGAGCCGAAGCCGTAGGCCACCACCAGCACCGCGGCCGACAATACCGCCCCCGTTGCCAGGCTCATCCGCCGCCTGCGCAGCTCGGCCGCCTGCGCCGCCCGCCGCCGGGCCACGTCGTCGGCGCGCACGGTGGCCGGGACCGCCGCCTGGTACCCGGCGCCGGTTACGGCGGTGATCAGCGCGCCGGGCTCGACCGGCTGGGCGAGGGTGATGTCAGCGGATGCGGCCGCCAGGTTCACCGTGGCCGCCGCGACACCGGGCACCTCCTCCAGCGCGCGTTCCACCCGCCGCACGCACGAGGCGCAGGTCATCCCGGTGATCTCCAGCGCCAGATGCCGTCCGGCCTGCGGGGGCTTCGCCGCCTCGGGTGATGACGCCACCGGCAGCGGCGTCTGGGTGCTCATCGCGGGCCTATCCGCCCACCCCGGACCGGGCCGTTCCCCCCACCCGCGGCGGCGGGGATCCGGCCAGCGGCAACGCCCCGGCCTGGTAGCGGAAGCCGGTCAGCGCGCAGTGGTACCGCAGCACCTCCATCAGCGCTCTCCCTCCGGGACGGCGATGGTCAGCAGCTCGCGCAGGCACTGCTCCAGCAGCCGGTGGGGGAACCCGTCGGACAGCCGGTAGCAGACCATCCGGCCGTCCTTGCGGAAGGCCACCAGGCCCGCCAGCCGTAGCATCTTCAGCGCATACGACACCTGGTCCTCCGTGACATCCAGCGCCAGCGCCAGATCACCCACGCACAACTCGTCAGTAGCCGACAGGGCGAACAGGATCCGCGAGCGGACCGGGTCGGCCAGCATGCCCAACAACCCGGCCAGCCGCCCGGCGTCATCGACCGACAGCACCCCACCCCGGGCCGCGGTGACGGCGTCCGGGTTCACCGGGTGACCGTGCTCGCTTGCTGCCATGAGTATCCTCCGTATATCCGTATATTCACACGGATATACGTGCCAGTCAACTAGAGTCTGCGCCGACGGCCCCCGTGCCCAAGGTGGCGCGTGTAAACCTCCGCATGCGCCGGTGCTGCTTCGGGCAGGCCGCCGCGCTGGTACGTGATCGGGCCGCGGCTCGTGCGGCGGCGGGAAGGAGCGCAGCTGATGGCCGGTGAACACCGCCGCGACCGGTGGCTGCGCTACTGGGACAAGACGTCGGTGTCCCATGACCGGCAGATGCGGTTCTATGACCGGGTGCTGCTGGCCGACAGCCGCCCCTGGGTCTGCGCTCAGGCCACCGGGCACACCCTGGAAGTCGCCATCGGCACCGGCCTGAACCTGCCGCTCTACCCCGCCGCGGTGGGGCTGCACCGCCACCCTCGGCGTGGTCAGCCGCCAGACCGCCTACGACCCCACCATCACCCGGCCACTGCTGGAGCCTGCGTGGCCACCTGCAAGAGCTGCGGCGGCGAATGCGCCCGGCACGCCCCCACTTCCAGCACTGCCGGGCCTGCGAACAGGCCTGCCGCCGCTGCGAGCAAGCCTGCCGGGAGCTGCTCGCTGTCCTGAAATAGCAGACCGGCGACTTTGGCGGCCTGTTCGTCGGATCTGGCAGGCTGGTGCCGTGAGCAGCTCCGCGGCCGATATGGCCCGTCTGCACCGGCGCGGCTTCCGGCTGGAATACGCCACCATCACCTGGATGGCCGCCGGTGGTCATGCGTCCGCGTGTCGTACCTTCAGGTGTGGATGTTGAGTACGGCGCAGAGAAAGGCATTAAACAGAATGATCCTTACGGTAATATCGATCGTGCTCGCCTGTGCAGCATTTCTATTCAGCATCTTCACATGGCGAGAACGAAGATCCCAAGACCAGCGGGGACCTGTTTCTCAAACGTCACGAGCGCCTCATCGATATTGATCTTCAGCACGGCAGGCGCATACTCGCCCAATCGATCCGCTCTACCAAAGACGCTCAGTCGCTCTTGAACCGGCTCAATAACTCATCGCCGATCGCGATGAGCGGAGTCCGACCAATTCTCATGGGTCTTGGCCGCATTTTCAAGCACTCGCGACGGAGGCTCGCATGTCCGCTGTTACACGTTTAGCCCAACCCGCGGATTAAGAGACAGGCTCGTCCGTGCTCGAAACCGTCCGAGCCCGTCTGGTGCGCCGGATGATCAGCACCGACGTGTTCGAGGTGGTCGGCGTCTGTCCGGTCCAGTGCATCGGCGTTGCTGCTCGTATTGCTGCTCCGCTGCTCCAGCGAGCGGTGGAGATGGCCTCTACTGTGTCGAGGAGCCGAGCTACCGGTACTGACCACGGCATCATCGTTCTCAGCTGGGCATGCCCAGATAGGCGACCCCTGGACGATCCGGAGCCGTGTGAGCCGGTCGCGGCCCGGCTGCACGGGTGGACCCCATAGGTGCTCAGAAGCACGCCTCGGCGTAATAGCACGGCTGCGGGGGATACGGGTCAGTCGGGTACGGGTCAGGGGCCGGCGGGGCGACAAAGAAGACCCGGAAGTGCGCCTGGTTCTGAATGAACTGCCCCGAGTTGCCTGTGAGGTAGCTGGCCCGGACCGTCCAGACCTCGCCAGGAACGGTCTGTCTGGCGAGGCTAACCGTCGTCTCGTTGGCAACGCAGTTGCATCCGGCGATGTGGCTGTTGAAGCGGAAGAACCCGCTGACGCTGCTCTCGACGGTCCACGCCACCGACGTGTACGGTTTCAGCCCGTTGCCGCCGACCTTGAACGATGTCGAGCCCCCGGCGAACATCTGGTAGTCGTCGGTCCCGCCCTCCACCGGCTGGTCCTCAGTTCGCACACTCCAAGGGGACACCGACGTCACGTAGACCTGTGCGTTGGTCCGGCACACTGCCGCCATCGCGGAATCCGCCGTACCGGCGGAGACGACCCCCAACGGGATCAGCAGGGCCGCAAGGGCGGCGAACCAGCTCACGACTCGCCGGCGGCGGCCGGACATGCGCGTGTACTCCATGATCGTTACCTCACTTACTGAGATGTTGATCGGTCGACCAGTCGACCGATCTGATCGCCTAGTGTTCGGCACCACCGCCGCCGCGGATGGCCTACGACCGCTACCAGGACGCCGTCCTAGCCACCGGACTCCCCCGCCACCATGATGAGCTGCTCTACCGGCGGCTGCCGGTGGTTATCAGGCGATGTGTGAGCTCGCCAGGCGGCTGGCCTAGCGGAACAGGCCCCGCCGAGTCTCGGGCACAGCCAGATCGTATTGACCATGAACACCTACAGCCATGTCGCTCCGGAAGTGTCGTGAGGCGGCTGAGCGCATGGCCCGGGCACTCTGGCAAGTAACGGACGATGATCACGCTGGTGCCCATGGGGACGGCGAATGATGGCCGTTGCTGCTCGGGCCTATCAAAGGCAGCGTGGTTGGCGGGCAGGATGCCGCTTGGCCAGGGCAAATACGGGTGCGCCGCCAGGGACTCGAACCCCGAACCCGCGGATTAAGAGCTTGGCCAAGGCGAGTCCGCCCGGGTTTGGTCCAGTTCACTGCGCAGCTCAGGCGGCATGTCCGTACGCCGCTGAACCATGCCGGGCGCGGCTGAACTTCAACCCGAAGTGCAACCCTCAGGTGCAATGGCTGCCGCTGCGTTAGCCGATGACCTTAACGTTCTCCGCCTGGGGTCCCTTTTGGCCCTGCGTGATGTCGAACTCGACCTTCTGCCCTTCGTTGAGGCTGCGGTAGCCGTCACCGGTGATCGCGCTGAAGTGCACGAACACATCCTGGCCACCTTCAACCTCGATGAAACCGTAGCCTTTGTCGCCGTTGAACCACTTCACCGT
>DAITAE010000209.1:0-7756 GCA_036824445.1 Streptosporangiaceae bacterium
TCGGCGCGGCCCCGCCATTGCCGGCAGAGATCACAGAAGGCTCGTCGATGACCTCCGGCTTCACGCTCCCGAATGTTACTCCCTTGATCAATAACGCATGAACGAAGCGTGGTGGCCGGGCCGACCGCATTCGAGCCGCCGCCAGCGCTCGCCGGGCGAAACTGCGGAACGATGGCCAGCGGGCTTAGCTTCCCCGCGTACTCAGCTGTCCGGCGCGCCCGGAGAGCCCGGGCCAGCGATGTTGACCAGCCAGCTGACGCCGAACCTGTCGGTGCACATGCCGAAGGTGTCGCCCCATGGGGCCGGGGCGAGCGGCATGGTGACGGTGCCGCCCGCGGACAGCTTTTCCCAGTAGCCGCGCAGCTCAGCGTTGTCGTCGCCGCTCAGCGAGATCGAATAGTTGTTGCCCGGGGTGTAGTCCATGCTGTTGGGCGTGTCCGACGCCATGAGCACCTGCCCGCCGCCCGTGGTCAGCATGGAGTGCATGATCTTGTCTTGCTCGGCGGGGTCGTCGCTGGCATGGAACTCGCCGAACGTGCTACGCGTCAGCTCACCCCCGAACACCGACTGGTAGAAGCCCATCGCCTCTCTCGCCGTATTGCGGAAACTGAGGTACGGGTTGAGCTGGGTACCCACGTCTCCACCTCCTCGCTCGCCGGCCGTGCCGGTCTTCGTTGACGTCCTTGTGTGTCGACAACGAACGTACTCGCCGGTTCGGACGTAGGCGCAGCCGCCTTCTTCCCAGCGCTGCCGGCGGCTGTACCTTGAGCCGCATGGGAACGGACAGCAGCGCGGCCGGGCGGCGCCGGCCAGCCGATCCGGCGGCCGCGTTGGCCGACCGCCTCTTTCATGACGTGGTCGGGGCGCTCGAGCTTTTCACCGTGTACCTCGGCGAGCAGCTTGGCCTGTACCGGGCGCTCGCCGCAGGCGGTTCCGCGACCTCGTCGGAGCTGGCCACACGGACCGGCACCGCCGAGCGGTACGTCCGGGAATGGCTGGAGCATCAGGCGGCCAGCGGGCTGCTCGAGGTTGACGACACCTCCGCCGGGCCGCTGGCCCGTCGGTACCGGCTGCCGCCGGCGTATGTGCCCGTGCTGACCGACCTCGACGACCTCCGCTACCGGGCATTCAACGGCGTCGAGATCGTGCGGGCCGGGCGGTGGCTGCCGCAGCTCGTGGAGGCGTTCCGGACCGGGGATGCGCCGCCTCCGCTGCCCTGGGCGCCCGAGGGCAGGGCCGAGTACAACCGGGCCACGTTCCTCAACCTGCTGGGGACGCGATGGCTGCCCGCCATCCCGGACGTGCACCACCGGCTGCGCCGCGAGCCACCCGCGCGGGTGGCCGACCTGGCGTGCGGCGCAGGCTGGTCGAGCGTCGCGATGGCACAGGCCTACCCCCTGGTCAGGGTCGACGGTTTCGACCTGGACCCCGACGTGATCGCCGCCGCCCGCCGCAACGCCGAGCAGGCTGGCGTGTCCGGCCAGGTCACCTTCCATGTCACCGACGCCTCCGGCCCGGGCATGTCCGGCCGGTTCGACCTGGTGACGATTTTCGAGGGGCTGCATGACATGTCCCGCCCGGTGGACGCGCTCCGGGCGGCTCGCGGCATGCTCAGGGGGTCGGGCTCGGTCGTCATAGCCGATGAGCTGGTCGAGGACGAGTTCACCGCACCTGCCTCAGACCTGGAGCGCTACCACTACGGCTGGAGCGTGGTGTCGTGCCTGCCCACCGCCATGGGCGACCCCCACACGGCGGCTACCGGTGCCGTGATGCGCGCCGCCACGCTTCGCCGCTACGCCGAGGAGGCCGGCTTCAGCGGCGTGGAGGTCCTCCCGCTCGAAACGGAGACCTGGCGTTTCTACCGGCTGACTCCATGACCTCCAGCCTGGCGGATCGGCGGCTGGCTCACCGCCCGCGGTTTGGTCACGGTGCGAGGATCGGGACATGGACAATCAGACAGCCGGATGGACCACGCGCGACATTCCCGACCAGTCGGGCCGGACCGCTCTGATCACCGGCGGCAACAGCGGCCTGGGCTATCAGGCGGTGCTGCAGCTCGCCCGCAAGGGCGCCCGGGTGCTGCTGGCCGCCCGCGACCGCGCCCGGGGGACGGCGGCGCTGGAACGGCTCGCCGCCGAGGCGCCGGCAAGCAACGCCGAGCTGGCTCAGCTCGACCTGGCCGACCTCGCCTGCATCGAGCGCTTCAGCACCGCGTTACTGGACGGCGGCCAGGGTCTGGACCTGCTGATCAACAACGCCGGCGTGATGGCGATCCCGCACCGCGAGACCACCGCTCAGGGCTACGAGCGGCAGTTCGGCACGAACCATCTCGGCCACTTCGCGCTGACCGGCCGGCTCCTGCCCGCTCTGGCGCGGCGGCCTGGCAGCCGGGTGGTCACCGTCAGCAGCAACCGGCACAAGGGTGTCAACGGCATCGACTTCGACGACCTTCAGGGTGAGCGCCGCTACCGCCCCTGGCGGGCCTACGACCAGTCCAAGCTCGCCAACGCCATGTTCGTTCTCGAGCTGGACCGCCGGCTCCGCGCCGCCGGGCTGGACATCCTCTCGGTCGGCGCCCATCCCGGGTTCGCCGCGACGAAGCTGCAGGTCACCGGCCCCCGTTCCGGCGGCACCAGCCTGGTTGCCCGTGCGATGGGACTGGCGACGCGGCTGTTCGCTCAGCCGGCCGGCGACGGCGTCCTGCCGGTGCTCTACGCGGCCACCGCGGCGAACGTGCGCGGCGGCGAGTACTTCGGGCCCGGCGGCCCGGGTGAGATGCGCGGGCACCACCCCAAACAGGTTTCGTTCTCCCGGGCCGCCCATGACGAGGCCGCCGCGGCCCGGCTGTGGGCAGTGTCCGAGGAGCTGACCGGCGTCACGTTCGAAGCGCTGACCGCGCGCTGATGCTTCCCGCGTCCGGGGCATCGGAAGGTCCAGCCAGGGTGGCCCGCAGGCCGCCGGCGAGCTCGTCCGCCCGCCGCGCCGAGACGACGTTGCCCTTCTCGGCAAAGCGCGCCGACGCCTGCGCGAGCGCCTCGACCGCGTCGGCGATCCGGCCGCCGAGCCGGCGCACCTCGGCGAGATCCATCAACCCGTTGCCCTGCCAGTCCAGCCAGTCCGACCCGCCGATCAGGTCGAGCGCCTCGGTGAGGAGAGCATCGGAGCGCTCGTTCTGGCGGTCTCGGGCGAGCAGTTTCGCCTGCACGCATCGCCACAGGAACTGCGAGGCCACGTCGTCCGGGGAAGCAAGTTCCCGGCAGGAGCTGGCGAGCTCGGCCGACTCCTGATAGCGGCCCTGGCGGTACAGGACCTCTGCCAGCATCCCCGTCGTCGTCGAGATGTAGTTGCGCTCTCCCATCTGCTCGAGCGTCCGGTGATCCTTGCGGAGCTCGCGTTCCGCTACGTCGAGATCGCCGGCCAGCATCTCGACGGGAGCCGAGTCAAGGGAGGTGAGGGCGGCCAGATGCCGCCAGCCGAACTCCTCGAGCAGCGCACGGCTCTGCCGGTAGCGGGCCCGGGCCGCCTCGAAGTCGCCGCGCATCGCCTCGAGATGCGCGAGCGCCACCTCTGTGATCGCCGAGGCCTTCCGGTCCTCGACCGCGCGCGAGAGCACCTCTTCGCAGTACGCGGCCCCTTCCTCGGCGGGAGTCGGCCCGTACAGGACCGAGATCGCCAGCGCGCCCACGAACCGCCTCGCCATCACCTCGTCGCCCGCCTGTGTCGCGTGCTGGATGGTCTGCTCGGCAGCCTCGGCCGCCATGCCGAACCGGGTCGCGGTCCAGTGCGCGTATGTCAGCAGCCGCCAGGCCCGTGCGAGGCCGTAGTGGTCGGCGGCTTCCTCGAGCACGGGGACGAGCTCCCGCACGCGTGCGATGACGCCTTCCTGTGCGCTTTTGGCGTCGGTGGTGTAGCGGAGCTGGAGCCTCGCGAGCTCGGCCGCTCTTCCGATCGCGTCGTTTCCCAGCAGCGCCGCGCCATTGCGCGCCGCGTCGAGCGCGGCCTCGGCGGCGCCCAGCTCGCCGGCGTCGGTGAGCGCCTCCCCGGCCTCGAGCAGCAGGCGCGGCCGGTCCTGGTGCCCTTCGTCGAGCAGGACGGCGGCTCGCTGGAGCATGCTCGCGGCGGCGGGCATGTCCCCGCGGTCGATCGCCCTGGCCCCGGCGACGCCGAGATGCCGGGCGGCACGATCGCCCAGAGAGCGGGCGTGTGCATCGACGGGGCCGAGCTCCGACCGGTACCGGAATGACTGCTCGAGGTGGTATCCGATGATCTCCTCGAATTCCGCCACCCGGGACGCGGCGATCGCGAGGAGCCAGTCGGCGAAGCTCTCGTGCATGCGGGCCCGCGTCCGCTTGAGCAGCCGGTCATAGGCGGCATCCCGCACGAGAAGGTGACTGAACTGGTAGCCCTCACCACGAAGAGCCGCGCCGCCGGCCCTGATGAGGCGCTTGCCGCACAGTGCTGACAGCGGCGGCGCGAGGTCAGCGCCCGCGTCCCCGTCCGGAGCCAGCGCCGCGACGGCGTCGGTCTCGAACTCCAGGCCGATCACCGCCGCCCGCTCGACGACGCTCCGCTCGAGTGGGACCAACCGGTCGAGCCGTGAGGCAAGGAGGGACGAGACGTTCGGCGGTACCGCCACATCCTCGGAACCGCCCGCGAACTCCCATCCGCCGCCCTGCTCGCGGATCACCCCGGAGTCGATCAGCATCGAGATCATCTGCTCGGCGAAGAGCGGGTTGCCGTCAGCGACGGACAAGATCCGATCCTCCAGGCTCCCGGGCAGCTGCAGGTCGCCGACGAGGTTCCCCAGCACTCGTGCCGTGTCGCGGCGCGACAGTTCGCGAAGATCGATCCGGCCGGCGCCGTCGCGGCCGGCGAGGAAGCCGGGGAATTCCTCAAGCAGTTCGTGGCGGGCGGCACAGAGGATGAACAGGGGAACGTCGCCCGAGCTGTCGGCGACGTACTCGACGAGGTCGAGGAAATTCTGCTCGGCCCAGTGAATGTCGTCGAAGATCATGACAAGCGGCCGGCGGCGGGCGATCGTCTCGAGGACGGCCCGCACGCTCCACAGCAGCTCGTCCTTGCCGTAGCTGCCCGAACCAAATCCCATGAGCGACCCGATCCGCACCGCGGCGTCCTCGCGCTCTGCGCCGATGAGCGACCACAGCTTGTTCCGCGCCTCGTCCTCCTGGTCATCGGGGAGGATCCCGGCCGCCTGTCGGAGAGCTTCGGCGATGGGCCAGAAGGTGATGCCCTCCCCGTAGGACAGGCACCTGCCTTTCAGCACCAGGGCACGGTCGTCCACCTGGCGGACGAACTCCTCGATCAGCCGTGACTTGCCGATGCCGGCCTGGCCGAGCACGGTCACGATCTCGCAGTGCGAACCTCCGAGCGCGCGATCGAACGCATCGAGCAGGCGGCGGAGCTCCTCGTCCCGGCCGACAACGGGACGGTCCATGCGCCGCGTGATCGCCTCGCTGCGGCCGACGCCGATCAGCCGGTAAGCGGCAACCCGCTTGGTCTTGCCCTTCAGCTCGAGCGGTTCCACCTGTTCGGCGGTGACGGCGTCCTTCACCAGGCGGAAGGTCGTTTCTCCGAGGAGAACCTCGCCGTGAGGCGCCACCTGCTCGAGCCGGGCGGCCACGTTGACGGTGTCTCCGGTGGCGAGGCGCTGTCCCATCGCCGGGTCGCCGGCCACGACCTCACCGGTGTTGACGCCAGTTCTGGTCTCGAGGCTCACCCCCCAGGTGGCCTCGAGCCTGAGGTTCAGCTCTTGCAGCGCCGTCCTCATATCGGACGCGGCTCTCACTGCGCGCAGCGCGTCGTCCTCGTGCAGCCTCGGGAGGCCGAACACGGCCATGATGGCGTCGCCGATGTATTTCTCGACCGTCCCCCCATGCCGCTCGAGCACCTGCCTCATGGCCGAGAAGTAGACGCTGAGGACCTCTCGCAGCGACTCGCTGTCGAGCTTCTCGCCGAGGCTTGTGGAGTCCTTCAGATCGGAGAAGACCACGGTGACGGTCTTGCGCACCTCTTCCGAGGCGACCGGCGACAGCAGTGCGCCGCAGTAGCCGCAGAGGCGGAACCGGTCAGGATTCTCCTCGTTGCAGTCGGGACAGCGCTGCACCAAGAGATCATCCCCTGCCGACAGGGTCCCCGGCCGCGAGGAACTCGACGACGACGTCGCCGGCGTTGTCCTTGTGGCGCGCCTGCACGCACGGCGCCCCCTGCGTCTTCGAGCAGTCGGGCAGCAAGCCCGTGTGATAGCTGACGCCGCCGATCACCGCAGTTCCAGCGGTGTCGTCACGCGCTGTGAACGGTGACGTGGAGGCGTAGCAGATCTGCCAGCTTGCGGCGCCGGGATGACCCGAGGCCTTGACGAGGGACTTGTCGATCTGGAGCGAGGCGGCGAACTGCGCGTCCCGCTGGGCGATCCCCGAGGGGCTGAGAACGTCGAAGCTGAACGGGTCCGACACCGGCTGGTAGGTCCCGCGGCAGGTGAAGCTGGCGCCGCCGATCCCGACCCCCAGGAACTCGGCGGGGGCAGCGGAAGAGGTTGTGACCGTCCCGGCCGTCGTCGCCGACGACGACGATGCCGAGCACGGTGTCGTGGAACAGTGCCGCAGCAATCCCCAGATGGTGAATCTTGCCGAGGTCGCCGGGGTTATCCCCGGGCTCCGTGCGGTGAGGGTGTAGCCGATACCGGGCTTGTCGATCGACAGGTTGGAGAACGAGGCGATGCCTCCCTTCGCATGCACCGTGACCGTTCCCGACAGGGATCCAGAACCCGGGTTCGACCCGATGGCGACGGTCACGGCCGCGGTGGAGCCCGTGACGAGATGACCGGATCCGTCCAGAACCTTGACCTTGACGGGGCCACCCTGGGAGCCGAAGCCAGCGGCGATCACCGCGCCGGCTGCGGCGCCGGCCGGCTGACCGTCAGCCGTGAACGCGAGCGAGCAGTGCCCCTTGCCCGACCAGGTACAGGTGCCGGAGGACGTCGATGCGGCCGCGGGTGCGGCGAGCATCGCCGCCCCGAGCATCACCGCCCCGAGCATGCTCCCCGCAAGCATGCCGAAAAGCTTTCGGCCGACGGTGAAATCTGCCTTCCGCATGGCTGCCCCCGCTCTGTCTTCCTCACCGATCCATCGCAGACATGCGGACCGTGACGGTGCGCCTTTCGTCTCCTGATCAGGCTGGCCTGCCACACAAACGCTAGGAGGAGACCGGGGCGCGCGCAAGGGCAGATCACCGGAGGCACCACACTTCCGATCTTGGCGTCACGCAGCGGCATCGCCGGTCACGACGGGCCACGCTCATGACCACACAGCCGAAGCGATCGCAGCTCACTCGGTCCGAAGCAGTTGCCGTTCGTGACCAAGATTGAGACAAGAAAGTGCCCAGGTCCGCGCCGGCCCACCGGCGCCCCCGGTCGCCGGGTCCTCAGTTATTGCCCGGCGGGAGCCTGTACGCGGAGCTGGTCTGCTGCGGCCGGCAACCGTTCACGAGAGCTGTCGACCAGTAGGGGAGCACCCAGTTCCGCCTCGAGGGCGCCGGGTCCCTGATCGTCAGCGGGCTCGAGAGCGTGGAGAAGCACTTTCACGAATGCTTCTGGCCGGTCGACCTGGAGATAGTGATTCGCGTCCGGGATGAAGTACAGGCGATTGTCGCCGGGCTTGAGCATCAGGTATTCGTTCCATACGTAGCTCGCCACCCGCGGCGGCGAAACCGTGTCGTACAGGCCCCAGATCACGGTCAC
>DAITAE010000210.1:0-7732 GCA_036824445.1 Streptosporangiaceae bacterium
GGACCCGGAGGCGGCGCGGACGGCCGGCTCGGTCCTGCACGCCCTGTTCATCGGCATCATCGTGAAGTGGTTCATGGACCCGGAGCAGGCGCTGTCGGCGCGGGAGCTCACCGAGGGGCTGCGGATCGTCACCGACCACATGGCCGGCCAGGACGGAACGGGAACGGCGGTCCGCCCTGCCACTTGACCTGGAGCACGCTCCAGGTGCCATGCTCCTGAGCAGCAGCCAGATGCCCGCCATCCCTGCAGCGCGACCGAACTGAGCCAGCGCGGTAACGGCGTTACCATGCGAGATGTCACCACCGGCCGGTGAGCACCGGGTCACTATTGAGGACGCGCGCGGCGCTGCCGCGTCCGCGCGTATCGGGCATGCCTGCGGACCGCCGCGGGTCAGCGGAGGAATCATGGACATTACCCAGCTGATCCTGGACGACCATCACGAGCAACGCCGGCTCTTCGCCATCCTGGAGCAGATCGACCGCTCCGACACCGGGACCCTCGAGGCGATCTGGGCACGGCTGTCCGCGTTCCTGGAGGTGCATGCCGCCGCCGAGGAGGAGATCTTCTACCCCGAGCTGCTCCGGGTGGGGGTGGCCACGGGCGCCATTGGAAGCGCTGAGGCGGAGACGATCGACGCGATCCATGATCACAACGACATCCGGGACGCCATCGCCCTGGTCACCGAGCACGTCGTGGGCAGCAGCGAATGGTTCGATGCGGTCGCCGGTGTGAACCTGGCGAACGGCGATCACATGGCGGAGGAGGAACGCGAAGGTCTCACCGACTTCCGCCGTCACACCGGGCTCCAGCTGCGGCACGATCTCGCGGTGGCCTTCGCGGCCTTCGAGGCGCAGCACTTCGCGGGCGTTCCGCCGGTGGACAGGGACCCGGAGGCCTACGTGCGCGAGGCGGAACGGAACATCGCGGCACCGGGGGGCGCGGGCAAGCCAGACGGATCGCTCGGCATCGGCAGCCTCGGGAAGAATCCCGCCCCCTAGGGAGACCGCGGCAGCCCGCGTTCAGAAGATCATCGGGCACCAGGGAGCCGGATCCCACGACAGCGCGGTCGACAGCGGAGCCAGGGTGCCGGGCCGCAGCTCGGTGACCAGGCCGGCGGCCGCCATCGGGCCCAGCCGGGTACCCCCGAGGTAGGCGGCACTCAGCGCCCGTATGGGCAGCGCGATGTCGGCCGGGTCGCCGGTCCGCTCACAGGCCGCGCCGAGACCGGCCGCGCCAGCACCGCGAGCCGACGTTCCAGCCGCCCCGGTGGTGAGCCGCCACCTGCCCTGATTCCAGGTGCAGCCGTCATCGGTCACCTCCATGACAACGTCCACCGGGCAGGCATAGCGGCGCTGGGTGAGCGCGCCGGCCACGTCCACCAGCCGGACCCACAGCCCGTCGGTGACGCGGGCACGGACCCGGCGCGGATCGGCCAGCAGATGCAGCAGCGGATCGTCCACCGGCCTCATCGCGGCGTGGAACTCGGTGGTCAGGTCCCGGCTGAGCAGATCGCCCCAGATCGCGGCGGCGGCGGCCGGATCGGCGGTGACGGCCTCGCGGACCTCGATGACACCCTCCGGCAGGAACGCGTCCTCGTCCCATCGCTCGCGGCCGGAGAACAGGGCGTATCCGCGCGGGCTGGCGGCATCCTCGGCAACGACGCAGCGCAGCGGGCTGGCTCCGCCGCGGTCTTGCGGCTCGTCCGCCAGGACTCGGTCCCACCAGCTGTCGTTGCGGGCGAAGAAACCCGGGCGCTCGTCGAGCACCATCTCGTAGACCTTGGCCAGTTCGGCGCGGGCGGCCTCCGGCTCGGCGATCCGCAGCCGCAGCGCATCGTCGGTGGGTGCGTCGCGGGCCAGCTCCCCCTCGCCTGCGCGCAGGCTGAAGCCGGCGTGCCAGGACGCCCGCCCGTAGCCGAACCGTCCGTAGATCCCTGCCTCCGACGCGATGAGCGCGGCGACCGCCTCGCCCCGTTCGTGCACGTCATCAAGCTGCTGCCGCATGAGCGAGGAAAGGATGCCGCGCCGCCGGTACGAGGGCAGTACCCCCACCATGCTCACCCCGGCCACCGCCGCGAGCGCACCTGGAACACGCATCCGGAAGCTGAACGCGCCGGCGGTGCCGACGATCAGGCCGGCATCGAAGGCTGCCACGGTGCGGTCATACTCCAGCCGGGCGTTCAGGCGCGTGCGTGCCTGGTCGGACTGCGGGCCGCCGTGAAAGGCGTGTTCGCTTACCGCGTGGGCTGCGAGCACCTCGTCTTCGGTGATCGGACGGATCGGGTATGGGGTGGCCATGCCGCATTCCTACCCGCGCGGCGGAGCAGCCGCCAGTCGATTACCGGCCGGGCCATCTCAGCAGCGCCACAGGTTTCCGGATCTCCCGTCGGGCCGATACAGTGCCGCCATCATGGTTGTGTCTGGCTGGTCCCGCTCCGTGCTCGCTGCCCGCGCCGCAGCGAGCAAGGCCGGCCATTTGATGCGGCATCAGCTCATCACCCGCAACCGGCGGGTCGCGGTGGGCCTCGCGGTGGTGACCGTGGTCATCAGCGTGGCGGCCGTCCACGTCTCACAGGCGTGGTTCTCCCCGGGCCTGCTCATCCTGCCGGTGCTGGCCGGAGGGCTGCTGCTGTGGCCGCGCGCGCTGCACATCCTGTTCGCCGTCATCGCCGCCGGGCTGGCCTATGACGTCGCGATGGGACTGGCGGGCCCGGGGCTCATCGCCACCATCGTGGTCACCGCGCTGCTCGCCGACGTCCTGGCGCGGACCAGGAAGAAGCTTGGCATGCAGGGGCTTCGCGGCAATCAGATGCTGATCGAGCTCCGGGACCGGATCCGGGCGCAGGGCACGTTGCCGGCCCTTCCCGAGGGCTGGGGCTCGGTTTCGGTGCTCAAGCCGGCGGGCGGCTCATCGTTCGGCGGCGACTTTCTGGTTTCCGCCTGCGACGGGAAGACCCTGGAGGTCGCGCTGGTCGACGTGGCGGGCAAGGGGGTGGACGCGGGAACCCGGGCGCTGCTGCTGTCCGGCGCGTTCGGCGGCCTGCTTGGCTCAGTCCCGCAGGAGGAGTTCCTGTCCTCGTGCAACGCCTACCTGCGCCGGGGCGAGATGATGGAGGGCTTCGTCACCGCCGTTCATCTCGCGCTCGACCTCACCACCGGTGAGTACGTGGTGACCTCCGCCGGGCATCCGCCGGCCGCGCATCTCGACGCCAGCAGCGGCACATGGCGTATCACCCAGGCCCGCGGCATCGTGCTGGGTGTCGTCGCCGACCTGCGCCTGGTACCCGAGCGGGGAATGCTGCGGCCGGGCGACGCGCTGATGCTCTACACCGATGGGCTGGTGGAGGCCCCCGGCCGGGATATCGACTACGGGACCGACCGGCTGCTCGGAGAGGCCGACCGGCTGGTTGTCTCCGGTTTCCAGCAGGGCGCCGCCGACCTGGTCGGGGCCATGCAGGGCGGCACGGGCGGCGACGACTGCGCGCTCGCACTCATCTGGCGCACCTGATCAGTGATTCTGACATAGGTGTCAGAGAAATGGCTGGCATGAGCCCGAATATGACACTGACGTCAGCGACAGGTGCGCCCACAGCGTGATGTCGGCGCGGGCAGGACGGGGTGACCCGTGATGCCGCCATCGTAGATAAATAGAAGCCCGTCAACAGTGACAGTGGCCCAGCGGGTCCGCACGAACACGATTAGCGACCTCGTGCACGGCTATTCAGGCGCCCCGCTGTTATGGAATTGATACACGGCCGCGGCCAGCGCCGCGCCCGGCGATGCCCACACCCTGGCCTGTCGCCCGCTGACCAGGCACGATGCGGCTTATGCCGCCGGTGCGCCGGCCCGTCAGCGCGGGGTCGTTAATGCGTTTCACTGCGTTCATATTGATCGCACGATCCTCCTGGAAGGCGAGGGGCGAGGCCGGCAGCGGCGGTAATTGCACGCTATGTATAATCGTCGCCTGGCTGACGCTGTTGCTGGTAGCTCCGCTACAGTTCTACGACACGCACGTCATGTGACGCTCATGTCATTATTTGCATTTGTCCACGAACTATGCAGGGATGGGGATGTGACCCCGGACGCGACACGAACAGACGAATGCCGCGCCACGGGAGCCGCGAGCACCTCGGCCACGGCGATCAGCGACCAGGCGGGCGCCAAGGCATCGGCCGAGAACTTCCCGGTCGCCTTGCGCTTCCTTCCGCGCAGATACCGGGGGCACCTGGCCGCCGTCTACGGCTTCGCACGGTCCGCCGACGACATGGGCGACGAAGCGGCGGCGGGGGAGAGGCTGGACCTGCTCGACGAGCTCGAAGCCGACCTCGGGCGCCTGTACCGCATGATCTCGTGGGCAGACGTGCCAGACGTGCCAGACGTGCCGGGTGGCGAGGGCTCCACCGGCGGAGCCCTGGGCTCCGTGGACGGCGGCATCCCCTCCGGTGGCGACCCCGGGTCCCGGAACGCGGGTGGCTCATCCGGTGGGCACCCGGGCGCTGTGGACCCCGGCGGCAGCCCGCCGCGGCTTGCCGTGGTGCGGGCGCTCGCCCCCGCGGTTGTTGCCTGCGCGATCCCCGCCCAGCCGTTCCACGACCTCATCGCGGCGAACCGCCAGGACCAAGTGGTGTCCCGTTACCCGACCTACCGCGACCTGCTGGATTACTGCCGGCTCTCGGCCAACCCCGTCGGCCGGATCGTGCTCCACATCTTCGGGGCCGCCACACCCGAGCGGGAGGCACTCTCGGATCAGGTCTGCACGGCACTCCAGCTTGCCGAGCACTGGCAGGACGTGGCCGAGGACCTGCGGGCCGGCCGCATCTATCTTCCCCTGGAGGACATGGACCGGTTCGGCTGCACCGAGCGGGACCTCGCGGCTCCCGGCGCCGCGCCGAGGGTGCGGGCTCTGATCGCGTTCGAGGAACGGCGCGCCCGCGAACTGCTGGATGCGGGTGCCCCGATCGTCGGCATGCTGCGGGGAGCCGCCCGTGCGGCCGTTGCCGGCTATGTGGGCGGGGGCCGGGCCGCCCTGGCCGCGATCGCCGCCAGCGGCCACGACGTGTTGCGCGCCACCCCCCGGCCGGGCAAGGCCCGGGTCGCCATGGAGCTGGTGAGAGCGTATGCGACCGGGAGGTGAGGCCGTGGATGTCCAGGCTGCCTACCGGCACTGCGAGCAGATCACCTGGACCCAGGCCAGGAACTTCTCCTACGGCATCCGGCTGCTGCCTCCAGCCAAGCGGCAGGCGCTCGCGGCGGTCTACGCCTTCGCGCGCCGGATCGACGACATCGGTGACGGTGATCTGCCCAAGCCGGCCAAGCTGGCCGCGCTGGCCGATGCCCGTGCCAGCGTGACCGCGCTTGGCGCACAACGTAACCTGCCGGGCCAGAACGCCAAGCCCGCCGACGCGAACGGCAAGCCGTCCAGCCGTGACGGCGAGCCCTCCAGCCGTGACGGCGAGCCCTCCGGCGGCAATGGCGAGCCCTCCGGCGCCGCTACGGACGGCGACCTGGTCCTGGTGGCCCTGACGGACGCGGCGGGCAGGTTCGACATCCCGCTGCCCGCGTTCGGGGAGCTCATCGACGGCTGTGAGGCCGATGTCCGGGGAACGACCTACCGCACCTTCGACGACCTGCTGCACTACTGCCGCTGCGTCGCGGGCTCGATCGGCCGGCTCTCGCTGGGCGTGTTCGGCACTGCCGACGTCGCCACCGCGGCCCCGCTCGCGGACGCCCTCGGCGTCGCCCTGCAGCTCACGAACATCCTGCGCGACATCCGCGAGGACTACCTGAGTGGGCGGATCTACCTGCCGGCCGAGGACTTCGAGCGCTTCGGCTGCTCACTGGAGAACGGCGCGCTCCAGAAGGTGCCGGAAGGAAACGGGTCCCTCCCGAGCGGGCACCTCGCGCGCGCGCCGGGCGATGGCGGCAACGAGGACAAGCTCGCTGCGCTGGTGGAATTCGAGGCACAGCGCGCATGCACGTGGTACGCGCGGGGCCTCACCCTGATTCCGTTGCTGGACCGGCGCAGCGCGGCCTCCGCAGGGGCGATGGCCGGCATCTACTTCCGGCTGCTTCAGCGCATCGCCGCCAGTCCCCGCGCCGTTCTTGAGCGCCGGATGTCGCTGTCGGCCAGGGAGAAGGCCATGGTCGCCGCCCGGTCACTGGCGGTCGCGCTGCGCCCGCGCGGAGTCGGCTCCCTTCATAACGGAGCCCCAGTCATGAAGGGAGCGGACCGGTGAGCGCGCCAGGCAAGGTGGTCGTGGTCGGTGGCGGCCTGGCCGGCATCACCGCGGCGATCGCGCTCAGCGAGGCGGGCGCCGATGTCACGCTCGCCGAAGCCAAGCCCCGCCTGGGCGGTGCGACCAGCTCGTTCAGCCGCGGCGGGCTCATGGTCGACACCGGCCAGCACGTGTTCCTGCGCTGCTGTGTGGCCTACCGTGGCTTGCTGGCCCGGCTCGGCATGACTGGGGCGGTGACGCTGCAGGACCGGTTCGACGTCACGGTGCTGGCGCCCGGGGGGAGGGCACGGCTGCGCCGGACCGCGCTGCCCGGCCCGCTGCACCTGGGCAAGGCCCTTCTGGGCTACGGCTTTCTTTCCCGCGCCCAACGATTGAGCGTGGCTCGTGCGGCCCTCGCCATGGCGGCCCTGAACCCGGCGCGGGAGGACCTTGACCGGCAACGGCTGGGTGACTGGCTCG
Organism: Streptosporangiaceae bacterium; assembly: GCA_036824445.1. Lineage (GTDB taxonomy): Bacteria > Actinomycetota > Actinomycetes > Streptosporangiales > Streptosporangiaceae > UBA9676. Next base: position 6,695 of record DAITAE010000210.1, read on the forward strand.
CTGCCCGCGGACAGGACGAGCAAACACGCCGGCTGCTGTGGGACCTATTCACGGTGTCCGCGCTTAACACCGCCGGTGATGACGCCAACCTGGCGCTGGCCGCCACCGTGGTGAAGACCGGGCTGCTGGGGGCGAGGGACGCCGCCGACATCGGGGTGCCGTCCATCCCGCTCGGGCAGCTGCACGGGCAGGCTGCGGGCGCGCTGCTGACGCGGCTGGGCGCGCAGGTGCGGCTGAGCGCGAAGGTTGCCGGCGTGGAGGCGCTTTCGGGTGGTCCGGGTGGGCAGGGCGCCCGGTTCCTGGTGCGGCTCGCCGGGCGCGGTGGCGGCGATGGCTCACGGCCGGACGGTGCCGGACCGGGCGGTGCGGAGCCGGATGGTGCGGAGCCGGATGGTGCGGAGCCGGGCGGTGCGGAGCGGAATACCGCCGGGCGGCGCAGCGCGGGGCAGGTCATCGAGGCGGACGGCGTGGTCTTGGCGGTGCCGCCGGCGGTCGCGGCCAGGCTGGCGCCCGCGGGCGCGGTGCCCGGAAGCACAGTGCCCGGAAGCACAGTGCCCCCAAGCTCGGTGCCCGCAAACCCGGACTCCGGAAACGCGGGGCCCGGCCCGGCGCAGTGGCGGGAGCTTTCCACCTCGCCCATCGTCAACGTGCATGTGATGTACGACCGGCGGGTTACCCGGCTGCCGTTCGCGGCGGCGGTGAATTCTCCGGTGCAGTGGGTGTTCGACCGGACCGGCCCGTCGGGGCTGCGGTCGGGGCAGTACCTCGCGGTGTCGCTGTCGGCGGCCGATGACTATGTAGACGTCCCGGCGTCAGCCCTTCGGAAGCAGTTCCTGCCCGCCATGGCAGACCTGTTCCCAGCCGTGCACGACGCGCGGGTCACTGACTTTTTCGTCACCAGGGAGCGCCGGGCCACGCTGCGCCAGGTACCTGGCTGTGAGCGGCTGCGGCCCAAGGCTGCCACCGCCCTGCCAGGGCTGGTACTGGCCGGCGCCTGGACCGATACCGGGTGGCCAGACACGATGGAGGGAGCCGTGC
>DAITAE010000719.1:0-2177 GCA_036824445.1 Streptosporangiaceae bacterium
CCGGGAACAGCCGCGAGTACGACATCCTCGGCATCAAGATGTTCGACTCGGCCGAGCTCAAGGTGCACATGACGGGCAAGGCGATCCTCCGGACCGGGGCGAAGACCCAGGGTCAGGGGCACGAGACGACCTGGGCGCAGATCGTCGCGCACGAGCTCGGCATCCCGGCCGAGGACGTGGTCGTCGAGGAGGGGGACACCGACACCGCGCCGTTCGGCATGGGCACCTACGCCTCGCGCAGCACGCCGGTCGCCGGGGCTGCGGTGGCCATGGTGGCCCGCAAGATCCGGGCGAAGGCCCGCAAGCTGGCCGCGCACCTGCTTGAGGTGTCCGAGGAAGACGTCGAGTGGGAGCTGGGCCGGTTCTATGTCCGCAGCGCCCCCGACCGGGGGGTGACCATCACCGAATGCGCGATGGCTGCCTACAGCAACATGCCCGACGGCATGGAGCCCGGCCTGGAGAACACGGCCTACTACGACCCGCCGAACCTGACCTGGCCGTTCGCCGTATACATCGTCACGGTCGAGGTGGACCCGGAGACCGGGGTCTGGGACGTGCTGAACATGGTCGCGGTCGACGACTGCGGCGTCCGGATCAACCCGATGATCGTCGAGGGGCAGATCATGGGCGGGCTGACCGAGGCGTACGCGATGGCCAATATGCAGTTCATCACGTTCGATACCGAGGGCAACTGCGTGGGCTCGAACTACATGGACTATCTGCTGCCGACCGCGTGGGAGACCCCGGGCTACGAGCTGCACAGCGAGGTCGTCACGCCGAGCCCGCACCACCCGATCGGCGCCAAGGGCGTCGGTGAGTGCGCGGCGGTCGGCGGCCCGGCGGCGTTCGTCAACGCGGTGATGGACGCGATCGCCGACACCGGGGTCCGCAACATCGACATGCCGCTGCTGCCCGACCGGGTGTGGGAGGCGATCACCAAGCGCCACGACGTCTCCGGCGCGCCGCCGGTCCGCACGGACGACTGATGGGAAGCAACGGGATGGACGGCTGGGGTGTCCTGGAGCGGGCCAGCGAGCTGGCCCGCCAGGGGCAGGCGTTCGCACTGGCCACCGTGGTGTGGCGGCAGGGCCCGTCGTCGGGCCAGCTGGGCAGCCGCGCGATCATCACGGCCGATGGCGAGGTGCACGGCTGGATCGGCGGGGCCTGCGCCGAGCCCACGGTCATCCGCGAAGCCCGGCAGGTGATCGCCGAGGGCGAGCCGCGGCTGCTGCTCCTTGGCACCCCGGACCAGTTCGGCCAGAAGGTCCCGGACGGGATGACGGTCGTGCCCATCGCCTGCCAGAGCGAGGGCGCGCTCGAGGTCTTCATCGAGCCGGTGCAGCCGGTCCCGCGCCTGGTCATCGTCGGCCGCTCACCGATGGCGCAGACGCTCGCCGCGCTCGCGGACGCGCTCGGCTGGCGCGCCGCCGTGCTGGACGGCCCCGCGTTCACCGCCGCCGACGCGGACCCCGCCACGATGGTCGTGGTGGCCACGCAGGGCCATGGCGACGAGGACGCCATGGAGCAGGCGGTCCTCGCCCGGCCCGCCTACCTCGGCCTGGTCGCCTCGCACCGCCGGGGAGCGGTCGTCCTCGGTTACCTCGCCGACCGGGGACTGCCCAAAGACCAGCTTGACCGGGTCTGCGTCCCGGCCGGGCTCGACCTCGGGCGGACCTCGCATCGGGAGATCGCGGTCGCGATCCTGGCCGAGCTGGTGCAGCTCCGCGCGGCGGGCGCGATCGACGTCGCCGCCGGTGAGGCGGGCGGTGCCGGCGCCCAGGCCGATGCGGCCAAACGGACCGCGCCGGCCGAGGCCGTCGACCCGGTCTGCGGGATGACCGTGGCGGCGGATGAGTCCAGCTACCCGCTGGAGCACGAGGGCGTCACGTACTACTTCTGCTCGGCCGGCTGCCGCCGCGAGTTCGAGGCCGACCCCGCCGCCTATGTGAAGAGAGGGACCCGATGCTGATCAAGAACGACTTCGAGGTCGCCGCGCCGGTCGACAGGGTCTGGAAGTTCTTCGACGACATCCCCCAGGTGGCCGCCTGCCTGCCCGGTACCGAGCTGACCAAGGACCTCGGCGACGACAAGTACGAGGGGCGGGTGGCGGTCCGGATGGGCCCGGTCCGGCTCCAGTTCGGCGGGACGGCCGAGATCACCGAGCGCGACGAGGCCGC
>DAITAE010000211.1:0-6554 GCA_036824445.1 Streptosporangiaceae bacterium
GCGAGGTCGGCGGCATAGAACGCCGCTATACCGGCGCCGGCCTGGCGGCGTCCGGGCCTGCGGGCTGCGCCCCCCGCCGCTGGGACATTCTTGCCGTCCCTTGACGAACGCCCCCCCGGCCCGCCGCGCGAGAAGTCCAGCGTTCGGTGCATCCCCGCGTGTCCAGGCAATACCAGCGGACGTCGGCGCAGGCGCTGCCCCCATCGGCCACCATGTGATGCGCCGCCAAGCGGATACCACACATCCAGCAGGACTTGACCTCGGTCGGCCCTCCCGGAGCGGGGGCCGAACGCGCTTGATCAGCCATCATCAGCTCACCTCAGGACCAGTCGGCCGCGATCCCCGGAAGGGCCTGAAACGGGCAGGAGCCAGTCCAGCATCGCGGCGGGCTCAACGACCGTTCCCGGCAGTCTGGCACGCTACCGAACGGTAGTCCACGCCTGGCCGTCAAACCGGTCCGGTGCTCACCGGCCGGACGGTCGTCCACCTGGCCCGTGCCGGGCCTGGCCCGGTGACAGCGGGCTACCGGACGATGAGCACGCTGTCGCGGCGCGGGACCAGTTCCCCGATCACCGGCGCTCCGGGCAGCTCTCCGGCTACCAGCAGTCCGCCCGAGGTCTGCGCGTCCGCGAGCAGCAGCAGGTCTTCCTCGCCCACCGCGCCGGTGTCGGTGTGCGGGAGCACCCAGTCCAGGTTGCGGCGGCTGCCGCCCGGGATGTACCCGGCGGCCGCGGCCGCGCGGGTGCCCTCGATGAGCGGCACCGCGGCGTGGTCGATCACCGCGGAGACCCCGCTGGCGCGGGCCAGCTTGAACAGGTGGCCGAGCAGGCCGAATCCGGTCACGTCGGTGGCGCAGCGGACCCCAGCGGCCCGCGCCTGGGCGGCGGCGGCGGCGTTGAGCGTCGTCATCACCTCGATCGCCGCCTGGTTGACCTGGCCCGTTGCCTTGTGCCAGGCGTTGAGCACGCCGATGCCGATCGGCTTGGTCAGACTCAGCGGCAGCCCGGGCCGCCCGGCGTCGATCCGCAACAGCGCGGCCGGGTCCGCGGTGCCGGTCACCGCCATGCCGTACTTCGGCTCCGGGTCGTCGATGCTGTGGCCGCCGGCGACGTGACAGCCCGCTGCGCGCCCGGTCTCCAGGCCGCCGCGCAGCACCTCCGCCGCCAGCTCGGTCGGCAGCTTGTCACGTGGCCAGCCGAGCAGGTTCACCGCCACCAGCGGCTCCCCGCCCATCGCGTAGACATCAGACAGCGCGTTGGTCGCGGCGATCCGGCCGAACGTGTACGCGTCGTCCACCACCGGAGTGAAAAAATCGGCCGTCACCACCACCGCCAGCGCCGGGCCCACCCGCACCACCGCGCCGTCGTCACCGTGCTCGACCCCCACCAGCAGATCCGCCTCCGCCCCACCGGGCATCAGCGCAGCGATCGTCTCCTCCAGCTCACCCGGCGGGATCTTGCACGCACAGCCGCCACCGTGTGCATACTGCGTCAGCCGGAAGCCATCCGCACCAGTCATGCGCCCCAATCTAGTGTCCGGCCCCGGCATCCCCCGGCGCTCGCGCAGCCAGCACATCCGGCACCGCCTCTGCTGCCTGCCGAACTCCGCCGGCGCCACAGACGCGAGCGCAGCACATCGTTGCAGCGACCGAAGCCGGCATATGGCTTGGTACAGAACGTCTGCGCCTGATCAGAACGCGAGCGCTCCACACACCGCCAATGCGATCAGAACCATCATCAAGCGCAGAACTGGACGTGCGTCCCGCCACACGGCATGCCAGAACTCGTGGCGCGGCTCATTGCGCACCCGGCGCTCCGTCCTCCGGAGTTCGGCCGCTTCCTGCTCCTGCGCCAGCCACTCCCGCTCCCGCGCCAGCCACTCCCGCCGCCTGGCGCGGCGCTCCGTGTAACCCATTGCAACCCCCCAGTCATGATGACGCATCGCGGCCAGGCAGGGCGAGCGCCCGCCCACACTTGCCTCCGTGTGGGCGCGACCCTAATGGCCGCCGGCCGTGGCGGCCATTAGGGTCGCGATTGTGGACCCGCGCCGCCACGTGCCAAGGACCGACGTCGTGCTGGCCGACCCCCGCCTGGTCGCAGCGCGGGAGCTGCTGGGCGGGACACTGGTCAAGGCGGCGGTCGCCCGCGCCCAGGACCTGGCCCGCTCCGGGGCCATCAGCCCGGCGAGCGTCGCCGACGCCGCGGCGGCCTCGCTGCCGCCGACCGCCGCCACCCTGACTCCGGTGATCAACGCGACGGGCGTTCTCGTGCACACCAATCTCGGTCGCGCGCCGCTGTCGGCGGCCGCGCGCGGCGCAGTGCAGGCCGCGGCGGGCTGCACGGACGTGGAGTTCGATCTGGCATCGGGCAAGCGCGGCCGCCGCGGCGCGGGTGCGCTCGACGCCCTCGCGCGGGCGGTTCCTGCCGCCGGGGCGGTGCACGTGGTCAACAACAACGCCGCCGCGCTCGCCCTGGCGGCCACGGCGCTGGGCGCGGGACGGGAGATCATCGTCAGCCGCGGCGAGCTGATCGAGATCGGCGATGGATTCCGGCTTCCTGACCTGCTGCAATCCACGGGCGCACGGATCCGCGAGGTGGGCACCACCAACCGGACCGCGCTTGCCGACTACCAGCGGGCGATCGGCGCCGACACGGCATTCATCCTGAAGGTGCACCCATCCAACTACCTGATCGAGGGCTTCACGGCGTCGGTCGGCGTCAAAGAGCTGGCCGGCCTCGGGGTGCTGGTGGTCGGCGACATCGGCTCGGGGCTGCTCAGGCCGAACCCGGTTCTCCCCGACGAGCCCGACGCCGACTCCTGGCTGCGGGCCGGCGCCGGGCTGGTCACAGCCAGCGGCGACAAGCTGCTCGGCGGGCCGCAGGCGGGCCTGCTGCTCGGCCGGCCGGAGACGGTCACCCGCCTCGCGCGCCATCCGCTGGCCCGGGCGCTGCGGGTGGACAAGCTGACCCTGGCCGCCCTCGAGGCGACCCTCACCGGCCCGGCCGCGCCGGTCACCCAGGCAATGGCGGCGACCCTGCCGTCGATCAGGGAACGTGCCGAGGCCCAGGCCGAGCGGCTGGCCACCGCGGGCGTCGACTGCCGCGTGGTGCCGGCCGCCGCCGCTGTCGGAGGCGGCGGCGGCCCCGGGGTGAGGCTGCCGAGCGCCGCGCTGTCCCTTCCCGAGCAGCTGGCATCTGACCTGCGGTCGGGCGCGGCGGTGCGCCGCGGGGACGTGCCAGCGGTCGTCGGCAGGATCGAGGGTGGCCGGCTGCTGCTCGACTTGCGCGCCGTCGCGCCCGCCGACGACGAACGGCTTGCCGCGGCCGTGCTCGCCGCCACGTCTGGCGACGGCGCGCCCTCGCCCGCCGCCCCGTCGCCCGCCACCCCGGGCTCCGCCCATGACGGCACCGCCCCGGGCCAGGAGTAGCACGTGCACGTCATCGCGACCGCCGGTCATGTGGATCACGGGAAGTCGATGCTGGTGCGCGCGCTCACCGGGATGGAGCCCGACCGCTGGGAGGCGGAACGGCGCCGGGGCATGACCATCGACCTCGGCTTCGCCTGGATGACGCTGCCGTCCGGCGAGGCGATCGCGTTCGTCGACGTGCCCGGGCACGAACGATTCATAACGAATATGCTCGCCGGCGCGGGTCCGGCACCCGCGGTGATGTTCGTGGTGGCCGCCGATGAGGGCTGGATGCCTCAGTCCGCCGAGCATCTCGCGGCGATCGACGCCCTGGGTGTCCGCCACGGGGTTCTGGTGGTCACGCGGGCCGACCTGGCCGATCCGGCGCCCGCGCTGCGGCAGGCCACACTCAAGATCGCTGGTACGAGTCTCGGCCGCGGCGCCGGACCACCAGACGGCGCGGCCGCTCGCCGCGCACCGGACGCCCCGGCGAACCCGGGCGGGATAGAGGCCGTCGCGGTCAGCTCGGTCACCGGCCAGGGCCTCCCCGAGCTGGTCGCCGCGCTCGGCAGGCTCGTGGCACGCCTCCCCCAGCCCGACCCGCGCAGCGGTGTCCGGCTGTGGCTGGACCGGGTGTTCGCCATCAAGGGCAGCGGGACCGTGGTCACGGGGACCCTACAGGCGGGGACCGTGCACGCCGGGGATGAGCTGGCGCTGACCCCCTCCATGCGCACGCTGCGGATCAGGGGCGTGCAGTCGCTGGGCTCGCCGGCCGCCGAGGTCAGCGGCCCCGCCCGGGTGGCGCTGAACCTGCGGGGCGTCAGCACGCGCGAGCTAGGCCGCGGCATGGCCCTCATCGAAGCCAGCCGGTGGGCGGTCACCAGCGTGATCGACGTCCGGCTGACGCCCCCGCCAGCGGCGCACCGGCAGCCGCCCGGCACCGCGCCGCTGCCGCCCGGTACCGTGCGGCTGCCGTCGCGGCTCACGCTGCACATCGGCGCGGCGCGCGCCGTGGCCCGGGTCCGGATGCTGGCCAGCGATCTCGCCAGGCTCAGCCTGGACCACCCGCTGCCGCTGCACGTCGGTGACCGGGTGCTGCTCCGCGATCCCGGCGCGACCGCGGACCAGGCCAGCGGCCGGCCGATACTTGGCGCGACGGTGCTCGACGTCTCGCCGCCACGGTTGCGCGGCACCGGCGCCGCGGCCGCCGCGGCGCGGGAACTGACAGCGTGGCCCGAACCGCCGACGACACCGGACCTGCTGCGGCGGCACCGGCTGCTGCGAGCCAGCACCGCATCGGCCATGGGCCTGCGCGACCTGCCGCCACCGGTCAGCGGGGAATGGCTGGCCGACCCGGTGCACTGGCAGCGGCTGCGGCGGCTCCTGACCGCGGCGGTCGCCGCGCACGCGGCGCGCGATCCGCTGGCTCCCGGCCTTCCGGTCGATGCGGCCCGGGCCGAACTGGGCCTGCCCGACCGTGGCATGGTCGAGGCCCTTGCGGCGTCGCGCGGAGGCGGCGGCGCCGACGTGCGGGTCGTCGCGAGCGGCGGGTACCTGCGCTGTGTCAGCAGCGGCGACGGTGAGCAGCCGGAGGGCGCGGGCCGCGGCGGCGCGGCGGGGCAGCACCCGCCCGCCGACGGCCATGCCACGCAGGCCCGCGATACAGGGCTGCCGGACCGGGTGGCCGACGCGGTTCAGGCGGTGCTCGCCGACCTGGCGGACGCACCGTTCAGCGCACCTGGCGCCGACCGGCTGCGTGAGCTGGGCCTCGACGCGCGGGCAGCCGCGGCGGCGGAGCGCGCTGGCCTGCTGCTCCGCCTGCCCGGCAACGTGGTCCTGGCCGCTGGCGCGGCCGAGCAGGCGGCGGCGATCCTGACCCGTCTGCCACAGCCGTTTACGGCGGCCGAGGCGAGACAGGCTCTGCGGACGACGCGGCGGGTTGCGATTCCGCTGCTGGAGTCGCTAGACCGGCGGGGAATCACCCGGCGGCTGCCCGACGATCGCCGGACCATGCGCGAGCCGCCGGGCTCCCCGATGACGAACGGAGGACGATGAGCACGCTGGACGACTGGACCGACGCGCTATGCGCCGAACTCGGCCTCAACCCACAGGACCTCAACCAGAAGACGGTGCTCAACCTGGCCAGGGTCGCGGCTCACACGGTGGACCGGCCGGCCGCGCCGCTGACCGCATACGCCCTGGGCGTCGCGGTCGGCCGCGGGGAACCGCTGGCGGAAACGGCCGCGAAGCTGCAGCGGCTAGCCCGCGCATGGCCGGCTGACGACTGACCGGGCACCTGCTGCCGGGCCCGCCATCGTCGGGCCGCGCCGACGCCTCATGCCGACCAGGCCGCGGCGGTGACCACCCGGAGTTCCAGCATCAGCCGATCGTCGTGGGTGAACGGCTTCCACCGGGTGACGATGTCGCGTTCGAGCGCGGCTCGCGCCGCCTCCCCCGCCCCGGCCGCCGCGGCCGCCAGCGGCGTGCTGTGCACGTACTGCCAGAGGAACTCGGCCGGTGGCGGCAGGGCCAGCGTCGTGCTGGCCGGCTCGGCGGTCGTACCGGTGAAGCCAGCCTCGGCCAGCAGCTCCTGCAGCTGGCGCGTGTCGTGGAGTGAGAACACCTGTTGCACGAACGGCGCGAGCTCGGGCCTGATGTGCCGTGCCAGCTCCTCGGCGAGGATGAGGAACGGCTCGGGTGCGGGCCCCGGTACGTTCAGCACGATGCGGGCACCGGGCGCGAGGACGCGGTGCATCTCGCGCAGCGCGGCGGCCTGGTCGGGGAAGAACTGCAGCCCCAGCTGGCACACGACGACATCGAAGGCGTCATCGGGCAGTGCCGAATCGTCGGCGGGCGCCTGGTGCCAGCCGATCACCGTTCCCGGTGGGGTCGCGGCTCGCGCGACCGCCAGCATCCCGGGGTTGATGTCCAGCCCCGTGACAGTTCCGGTCGGGCCCACGCGCCCAGCGGCGAGCCTGGCGACGATCCCCGTCCCGCAGGCGAGGTCGAGCACGCGGTCGCCCGGCCGGAGCGCGGCGGCTTCGACGAGGTCGCCTGCGAGCGGGCCCGCTATGGCCGGGACGAAGTACCGTTCGTAGTTCTCCGGCCCGGTTCCGCCGTAGGACTCGAACGACACCTTCGCCGCCGC
>DAITAE010000211.1:6654-7727 GCA_036824445.1 Streptosporangiaceae bacterium
GTTCCTCGCCCCTGTCCTGCCGGATGGCCATGCGGCCAGCTTGCCTGCCCATCACGTCTCCTTAGCGTTACATGTTACGTTACATGTAACGTAACATGTAACGCTATGATGTCAAGATGGGCCGGCCAAGAGAGCATGACGAGCACACCCGGGCAGCGCTGCGCGCGGCCGCCGAGCGACTCGTCGCCGACGGCGGGGTCGCGGCGTTCTCGGTCCGGGCCGTCGCCGACCAGGCCGGTACCACCACCCGCGCCGTGTACAGCCTGTTCGGGTCCAAGGACGGGCTGCTCGTGGACGCCCTGGCACAAGGCGCGTTCGACTACCTCACCGAAGGCATCGACGCGCTTGGCGACACCGATGATCCGGTGGCCGATCTCATCGCGGTCGGGGCGAGCGTGTTCCGTGGCCTCGTGCGCGAACATCCTGCGCTCTACCGGATCGCCTTTCAGCGGATCGTGCCCGGATTTCGGGCCGGGCCGGAGGTCACGGCGGCGCGCCAGCGGGCATGGGCGCGGCTCACGGCCAAGATCCAGCGGCTCAAGGACGCGGGGCTCCTCGATCACCGGCCGGTGACGGAGGCGGCCGTGGAGTTCAACGCCATGCTCGAGGGCCTGGCCAACGCGGAACTGCGCGGCCGCGCGCTGAGCCTGCTGCCCGAGGGCGCGGAGGAGGAGGCCTGGCGAAACGCGCTCGCCACGTTGATCCGCGGGTTCGGCGCCAGTCAGCCGGTCATGGCTTGATGGACGCCCGTGCGCGGGCTGCCTGACGGACCAGGTGGTCGCGCTCGGCGACGTCCGTGGCCCGGCGGGCGGCGTCCGCGTACGCCGTGGCGGCGGCAGGGAGGTCGCCGCTGAGCTCGTGCAGGTGGCCGCGGACGGCGTGCCACCGGTGCCGCTCGCCGAGCACCTCGCGCAGCCGGTCGGTCTCGCGCAGCCCGGCGGCGGCGCCGAGGACGTGGCCGACCGCGACCGCGCGCCCGAGCACCGCGGCGGGGTCCTGGCGCACCGGGTCGTCGGTGAGGGCGACGAGGTCGTCGTACCAGGCGAGGATCTGCGGCCAGTCGGTCTCCTCGG
>DAITAE010000212.1:0-7713 GCA_036824445.1 Streptosporangiaceae bacterium
GAGCATGGCGCGGACTCCCCCCGGAAGGGTGGCCCAGCGCTGCCCGTGCCAGCGGGTCACCAGGGCATCGAGCGCTTCGATGTGCCGGGCGGCGAGCCTGCCCGGGGGGCACCCGGCCTCGATCGCCGCCATCCGCAGCACGCGCGTCCTGATCGCGACGTGCGCGGCCGCGAGCGCGCCGGCCAGCCAGGCGCCGTCCTGGTCGCGCATCAGCGGCGCCTGGCTGGCGGCCAGCTCGTCGAGTGCCTCGGCGTCGGACCGCAACTGGCCGGCGGTGCGGGCGAGGGCCTGTGCCACCCCGGGGCCGATGGCCGCCTCCAGCGCCGGGAGCGCCTCGTGCCGGATCCTGGCCCGGGCGAAGGCGGGGTCCGCGTTGTGCGGGTCGTCCCAGGGCCGCAGGCCAAGCGCGTCGCACGCCGCCCGCAGCGTGGCCCGCCGCACGCCGAGCAACGGCCGCAGGTACCGGCCACGGCGGGGAGGCATCCCGCCCAGCGACTTGCCGCCCGAGCCGCGGGCCAGGCCGAGCAGGACCGTTTCCGCCTGGTCGTCCAGGCTGTGGCCGAGCAGGACCGCGCGGGCGCCGGTGCGCTCGGCCACCTCGTCGAGTGCCCGGTACCGCGCACCGCGGGCCGCGGCCTCCGGGCCGCCCCGGCCGGGCCCGGCACCGACGGTCACCGGCACGCTGCACACGGGGTGGAGACCAAGGCCCGCCAGGACCGCCGCGACGCGGCGGGCTCGTTCTGCAGATCCTGGCTGCAGCCCGTGGTCGACGGTGACCCCGCCCGCCCGCAGCCGCTGGCGCGGCGCCTCATGAGCCAGGGCCGCCGCGAGCGCCAGCGAATCCGCCCCTCCCGAGCAGGCGGCCAGCACCAGGTCACTGGAGGTGAGGCCGCCCAGCCCCCGGCGAACGGCCCTGCGGACCTCGGCCACCGCGGGATGGGGGCCCATCGCCGGTCAGCCGTCCAGTGCCTTGGCGCCGTTTCCCCCGACGCGCTCCAGCCAGAGCGCCGGGGTGGTGATCTCGGCCTTGGTCGGCAGCGTCTCCGGCGAGGTCCAGACGCGGTTGAACGTGGCCATTCCGGCCTCTTTCACCACGGTCGAAACGAAGTGTGAGCCCTGCGCGTACTGCTTCATCTTCAATTCGATGCCGAGCATCCGGCGGATCGTCTGCTCCAGCCGCCCGGCCGACCCGCGGCGCGCGTTGAACGCCGCCCGGATCTCGGCGACCGAGGGGACCACCTGCGGCCCGACGGCGTCCATCACGTAATCGCCGTGGCCCTCCACCAGCGTCATGACGCTGGAGAGGCGGTCGAGGATCTCCCGCTGGCGGGGGGTCTGGATGGCCTCGATGAAGCTGTCGCCCCCGCCGTCGCTGCCCCGCACGGCCCCGGCCACGGCATCGGCGGCGGCGCGCACACGGTCCAGGATCGTCGCCGGGTCGAGGTCGGAGGCGAGGAGGAACTCGGTCATCTGCTCCTGTACGTAGCCGCGGAGCCAGTCGACCGAGGTGAACTGGGTCCGGTGCGTCTCCTCGTGCAGGCACACCCACCGGCGGAAGTCGTGCGGGTTCACCCCCAGCTCGCGCTCCACCATGAGGATGTTCGGCGCGACCAGCGTCAGCCGGCCCGCCGGCGCCGCGCCGTCGGGAGCCATCGGGTCGGGGGGCAGGAACAGCTCGTACTGCCCCAGCACCCGGCCCGCCAGGTAGGCGAGGATCAGCCCCGCCTGCATCCCGGTGACGCGTGAGCCCACCGTGGCGACGACCGAGCCAGGCTCGGGGGCCCGGCCCAGTTCACGCAGGTGCTCGGCGAGCGGTTCGAGGACCACCCGGAACCCGTCCACGTTCGCCCGGATCCACCCGGGGCGGTCCACCACCGCCACCCGGCCGACATCCTCGGCACTGAACATCCCGGTGACCTGGTGAACCGGTTCCGCCACCGCGACGGCAAGCTCACGCAATTCCCCGACTACCGCCCTCGCGTCGGCGAGGCTGACCTGGGGCCCGGGGCGCACCCACCTGACGCCGGTCGAGATAGCGACGTCCCAGTCGATCATCTGTCCGCTGTTCACCCCTCCACGGTACGTGCTCCGGGCGATGACACGTGGCCCCGCGGCCTCCTGGCCCGCGATTCGGGCGGGCGCCGCGGCCCTGGGGACGCAGCCGGGGCCAGCCGGCGCCGCAGCCTTACGAGCGGCAGCCGCAGCCGGCCAGCGCCGTGGCGCTAGGAGCGGCAGCCGCAGCCGGCCAGTGCCGTGGCCATCGCGTCGATGACCGCGGCCGCGTGCACCAGCTGGCCGCGCGGGAGCCGGTCGGCCATGAAAGCGAACGCGAGCAGCCGGCCGTCGGTGTCGCTGACGATCCCGGTCAGGCTGACCACCCTCGTCAGGTTGCCCGTCTTGGCCCGCACGGTGCCGAGCGCCGCCGGCCCGAAGTCGCCGAACACGCTCTGTCCGGGAGCCAGCGTCCCGGAGAAACCGGCGACCGGCATCCCGGTGATGGCCGCGCGGAGCGCGGCCTGCCTGCCGCCCGCCAGCCGGACCAGCCCGGCGAGTGCCAGCGGGGCGATCCGGTCCCGTGGCGAGAGGCCGCTGCCATCCACCAAATGGATGCCGCGGCGGATGCCCAGCCGCGCCGCGGCCGCCGTGACCGCCGCCGCTGCGCCTGCGAACGAGGCGGGCCGGCCGGTGCGCAGCGCGACCTGCCGGGCCAGGTCCTCGGCGATCACGTTGTTGCTCTCGCGGAGCATCCAGCCGACGACCGCGGACAGGGCGGGGGAGCGGACCCTGGCGATCGTGGCGGCGCCCGCCGGTGCGGTGGCCGTGGTGACCCGGCCGTGCACGCGGATGCCCCGGGCGCGCAGGAACGAGGCAAAGGATGCGGCCGCGTCGGCCGCCGGGGTGAACGAGCGCGGCCGGAAGTTGCCTGGGTTGTCGGCGTCCTCCGGCTTGCCAGACCGGGTCAGCCTGCCCTGATCCACCTCGAGCGCGGTGATGGGGGTCACGTTGCCGGTGGTGACGTAACTGGTGGTCCAGCCCGGCGCCATGGGCGGGCCGGTGAACAGCGAGACGTCATAGCTCAGCCGCACTGACCGCTGGCCGTGTGCGCGCAGCCAGCGCGCGGTCTGCCGCGCCAGTGATGCCAGCGTTGCCGGCTGCGGGTAGTCCGAGGCGGGCACGCGCCCGGCCGCCAGGGTGGGATCCCCGCCTCCCACGAGGACGATCGAGCCGGCCGCGGGGCCGTGGGCGACGTGGGTGGTGAAGCGCGCGGCCGGGCCGAGCACGCTGAGCGCGGCGACCGCGGTGGCCAGCTTGGCGCTGGACGCGGGTGTCGCCGGAGCGCCGGCCGCCCGCGCGAAGAGCACGCTGCCGGAGGCCAGGTCGGTGACGGCCACGCCGACGTGGGGCCCCAGCGAGCGGGAGGCGATCAGGGGTGCCAGCTCCGAGGCCAGGCCCTGATGGGTGGGCAGCGTCCCGGAGGAGACCGAGGGCGTGAGCACGGCGGCGGGGGCGGCGGCCTGGACGGCCGCCACCCGCGGGACATGCCACAGCGCCAGCCGGGCCGGCATCAGCGCGGCGACGGCCACCCCGGCACACAGGGTGAACACGCTGAGCATCGCGAGCGCGGCCAGCACGGTCAGCCGCACGCGGTTGGCCACCACCCGTCCTTTCGCGAGATGCTGGAGTCATCCATCTTCGCGCACAGGGAGCGACATGGTGCAATTCGATGTGGTTGTAGAGATCCCTAAGGGCCAGCGCAACAAGTACGAGGTGGATCACGAGACCGGCCGGATCCGGCTGGACAGGATGCTGTTCACCTCCACCCGCTATCCGTCCGACTACGGGTTCATCGAACACACCCTCGCCGACGACGGCGACCCGCTCGATGCCCTGGTGCTGCTGGAGGAGCCGACGTTCCCCGGCTGCGTCATCCGGTGCCGGGCGATTGGCATGTTCCGGATGGTGGACGAGAAGGGCGCCGACGACAAGGTGCTGTGCGTGGCGGCGACGGACCCGCGGATGTCGCACTACCGCGACATCACCGATGTGGCGGAGTTCGATCTGCTGGAGATCCAGCACTTCTTCGAGGTGTACAAGGCCCTGGAGCCTGGGAAGGGGGTGAAGGGTTTCAACTGGGTGGGCCGGGTGGAGGCCGAGGCGGAGATCGACAGCTGCCGCCGCCGGCTTGCCGCGGCCACCGAGGCCCCGCCCGGGTGAGCCGGTAACACTCACGGCCCCACATGCGCGACACTGATAGGGAACATGAGCGAGGAGGCACCCGTGGCTCACGCTGAGGATGTGCTCAGCCGGGCGCCACTCTTCGAAACGCTCGATGACGAGGGAGCGCGCGCGCTGCGGGCCGGTGTGGCCGATGTCCAGCTGGCCCGGGGCGATCGCCTGTTCGATGAGGGCGACGCCGGTGACCGGCTGTATGTCGTTCTCGACGGCAAGATCAAGCTGACCCGGACCGCGTCCGACGGCCGGGAGAATCTGCTGAGCGTGCTCGGGCCGGGCGAGATGTTCGGCGAGCTTTCGCTCTTCGACCCGCGGCCACGGACGGCCAGCGCGGTGGCAGTCACCGACTCCAGGGTCGCCGGGCTGGGCCATGACTACCTGCGGCAGTGGCTGACCGGACGGCCCGATGTGGCGATGCATCTCCTGCAGGCGCTTGCCCGGCGGCTCCGGCGGGCCAACGACGTCATGGCCGACCTGGTGTTCACCGACGTCCCGGGCCGGGTCGCCAAGGCCCTGCTCGACCTCGCGGACAGGTTCGGGGAGGAGCAGGAGGAAGGGCTGCAGGTCCATCACGACCTCACCCAGGAAGAGCTGGCGCAGCTGGTGGGCGCGTCGCGCGAGACCGTGAACAAGGCGCTCGCGGATTTCGCCACCCGCGGCTGGCTCCAGCTGTCCGCGAAGTCGGTGCTCATCCTGGACCCGGACCGCCTGGCCAAGCGGGCCCGCTGAGCGGCCGGCGGCCGGTCGGTAACTTCAGTAGCTGACGCCTGGCGGCAGGTCATCCGTGGCGGCGAGGTACTCCAGCTGCGCCCGGACCGACCATTCCGCGAATGGCCACAGCGAACGATCCACGTCCGCGTAGACGCGGGCGACGATCTCGGCCAGGCTGCGGTCCCCGGCGGCCAGCGCCGCCGTCACCTCGGCCAGCCGCTCCCTCCGGTGGGCAAGGTAGTAGTCGAGCGTGCCGGCCGGGTCCGCGAGCAGCGGCCCGTGGCCCGGGAGCAGCACCTGCAGCCGGGCCTCGTCGGTGAGCGCGCGCAGCCGCTCCAGTGACCTGAGGTAGTCGGCGAGGCTGCCGTCGCCCGCGATCACCGTCGTCCCGCGCCCGAGAACCGTGTCCCCGGTGAGCAGCGCCCCGTCGGCGGGCAGGAGCAGGCAGACCGAGTCGGCCGAGTGGCCGGGGGTGGCCACCACCCGCACCTCGCATCCGCCCGCCGTCAGCACGTCCCCCGGTGCCAGGCCCTCGCCGCCGAGCCGGTGCGCGGGGTCGGCGGCGAGCACCGGCGCGCCGGTCATGGCCGCGAACGCGGCCGCACCCTCGGCGTGATCGGGATGCCCGTGCGTGAGCACGATCTTGCTCACCCGCTGCCCGGCCGCGGCGACCATGCCGCTGACCCGGCGCAGGTGGCCCTCGTCGCCCGGCCCGGGGTCGACGACCAGGGCCGACGGGGAGCCGGGCTCGGAGATGAGCCAGGTATTGGTGCCGTCCAGTGTCATCGGGGACGGGTTGGGGGCGAGCACGCACCGCGCCCGCGGCGTGCCCTGGCCGTCGACGGCGGCTTCCGGCGGGGCACTCACAGGGGATAGTCCAGCCCGGCGGGGACCGTCAGCCAGACCGCCCCATCGGCCACGAAGACCTCGGGGATCAGCGCCGTGATCCGGCGCCGGGCGGTGAGCGCGGCGGACAGGTGCCCGCAGGCGCCCAGTTCGCCGAGGGTGACGGCGGTCGGCGGCAGGAGGAAGATCTCCCGGCCGCGGGCGGCGGCGAGCGCGTCGGCGGGCTCGATCCAGGCTGCGTTATCGGCCTCGCCGCTGACGTCCCTGGCGCGCTGGCCGACGGGCAGGGCGGCGGCAAAGAACCTCGTGTCGTAACGGCGTTCCTCGGTGACCGGGGTGACCCACCGCGACCAGGGCCGCAGCAGGTCGCTGCGCAGGACGAGGCCGCGGCGGCGGAGCAGGCCGGCCAGAGATACCGACCGCTCCAGCAGCGCGGCGCGGTCCGCCTCCCAGTCCGTGCCGCGGGTGTCGGCGACCACGGTGTCCGCGGTGGGCCCGGCCAGAAGCACCCCGCATTCCTCGAACGTCTCCCTGACCGCGGCGCAGACCAGCGCGCGGGCGAGGTCGGCCGGGGCGTCGATCCTCCGCCCCCACTCCAGCGCGTCCGGGCCGGCCCAGCCGACCTCGATCTCGGCGTCGCGGGCATCCAACGAGCCGCCGGGGAACACGAAGGCTCCCGGCGCGAACGCCATCGAGGGCCGCCGCCGGAGCATGTAGACCTGCAGGCCGGCGTCTGTCCCGGACGCGCCCGGCACGGGGCGCAGCAGCATCACCGTGGCCGCGTCGCGTGGCGCCACCGGGGGGGTCCTGCCCTCAAGGACGTCACGGGCGCGATCGGCCAGCCGGTCGGGCAACCGGATACCGGGACGCGCAGCCGAGCTCATGCGTGGGCTGCCCTAATCCCTGACCTCTGCGATCAGCTCGACCTCGACCGGTGCGTCGAACGGCAGGACCGCCGTCCCCACCGCGCTGCGGGCATGACGGCCCGCCTCACCGAAGACCTCCAGCAGCAGTTCGCTGGCCCCGTTGATGACCTCTGGCTGGCCGGTGAATGCGGGATCGCTGGCCACGAAGCCGACCAGCTTCACGATTCGGGTCACCGCGGAGAGCCCGCCGGCCGCCGCCGCCACGGCGGCGAGGGCGTTCAGGGCGCAGGTCCGCGCGAGCGCGGCCGCCTCGGCGGCGCTCACCTGCGCGCCTACCTTGCCGGTCATCAGCAGCTTGCCGTCGGAAAGCGGCAGCTGCCCGGCGGTGTATACCCAGGAGCCGCTGCGCACCGCAGGCACGTACGCCGCCAGCGGAGCCGCCACGGGCGGCAGGGCGAGGCCCAGCGCGGCGAGCCTGGCCTCGGGCGAGTCGCTCACTCTTTCCGCCGCTTCATGTAGGCGACAAGCTGCTCGGCACTCGGGCCCGGCACCACGGCCACCAGTTCCCAGCCGTCGTCTCCCCAGTTGTCGAGGATCTGCTTGGTCGCGTGCACAAGCAGCGGCACGGTCGCGTACTCCCACTTCTGCATGGCGCCACCTTAGAGCATGATCATGGCGTCGTCGGCAGCCCGGTCCGCCCGGGCGATCACCCGGCAGCCGAGGCCCTATCCGCCTCCGTCAGGAATCCGCCTTCTTCTCCTGGGACCCTCGCCGGGGGCCGTTGGCGGTGGCGGCGCCCGGGTCGGAGCTGACGATCTCCTCCGGGCCCTGCGTCTCGGCAAGCTTCTCGGGCGGGGCGAGTTCGGGCATCGGGACGTCGGGGAGTTGCGCCGCGAGCGGTGCCCCGATCTCCGCCTCGGCCTCCGCCACCTCGGCGTCGCCGGTGTCCTCCAGCGGGGGTGTGGGCGGCGGCGCCGTCGGGCCTGGCGCCATCTTCTCGAAGAACCGGAGCAGCTCGACCGGGACCGGCATGACCAGCGTGCTGTTGCGCTCGGAG
>DAITAE010000213.1:0-7713 GCA_036824445.1 Streptosporangiaceae bacterium
CGCGGACGCCCAGCAGCGCGAGCGTGACCAGCGCGGTCGCCGTCACCGGGGTGACCCGGTTAATCCGGACCGCCACCTCGAACGCCATCTTCTGCACCGCGAGCCTGCGCGCGTCAGGATCGTCGGCCCGGCCGCTGGGCCCGAGAGCGCCGGCCACCGACAGCGGCTCGCCGAAGCAGATGTAGACCGTGCCGATCTTGGTGAGCTGTCCCCGGGCGTACGACGCCAGCCAGCTCAGCCCTTCCGGCTTCTTCGCCGCTCCGCCCTGCTCGGCCGCCATCGCCGATACCTCCCGGAGCTGGTCGTAGGTGATCGCGACCGGCACCAGATAGGCATCGTCGGCCCGGCCGCGCGCGATCGCCTCGGCAACGTATGCCAGCAGGCCGTAGCGCGGCGGGCGCAGCTTGCCAGTCCGCGACCGGCCGCCCTCCATGTACCACTCGAGGTTGAAGCGCTTGGCCAGCAGGTAGCCGAGGTACTCGCGCAGCGCCAGCTTGTAGATCTCGTCATCGCCGATGCTGCGCCGGATGAAGACAAAGCCGGCGCGCCGGGCCAGCAGGCTGAGCGGCCAGATCCGGAGGTTGTCGCCGCCGACCACGTGGTTGCGAGGGAAGTCATGCTCGGCGAGCACGTCGGCCAGCAGCAGCGGGTCCGCGTAGGAGCGATGGCTGGGCAGGAAGACCAGCGCATGGCGGCGGTTCAGCTTCCGCAGCCGGCCGAGCCCCGCCGTGTCGGCCTGGACGTCCCACGCGTAGACGTGCAGCGGGCGCAGCGCGCCGGAGAGCAGGTCGACCGCGACCGGGCTCATGGAGGCGACCAGGCTGTCGAGGGCCGCCCGGGTGCGTTCCGCCGCTTCCGGCTCGGTCAGGCCCAGCTGGGCCGCCAGCGCGGCGACGTCGGCGTGAAAATCGGGGCTGTCCTCGATCGCCTCGACAACGTCCTTCGGCACCTTGTAGCGGTAGCCGAGCATCGCGCGTTCGGCACGGTCCAGCGCGAGTCTGGCCTGCCGAGACACGAAATGCGCGAACGAGCCGGAGCCGCCCCAGCGCTCGCGCAGCGCCGCCACGGTGGCGGGCTCCGCGATCACCAGCCGGGCCCGGTCGGGCTCGCGCCGCATGATGGTCCGCTGCCAGAACACCGGCGGCCTGCGCGGGTTGACCTGCGACAGGATGTCGGCCCAATGGACCCGCCGCTGCCCGTCGCGCTCGCGCGGCAGCCACGCGACGCGGGCAGCGGTGATGACCGTGTCCGGCGGCGTCGCGGCCAGGGACCGGGCCAGTCCCGGGCCATCCAGCGGAAGGACGGCGGACGGCCGCACGTCCACCTCGCGCAGCCGCCGCTTTACCAGCGCGCGCTCCACCCCGCTCCCCAGCTCGGCAAGCAAGATCAGCGGCGCCCCGGCGCTGGCAGGGCCGTCGCCTGGCGCGGACTGGTCCGGCCGCGGGACGCCCATGCCTGCCTCCTTCCCCCTCATGGACATCCTGGCCCATACTGCGACCGCGGTCACCCTGCGGGTGGGGCGCTGCCGGGGCGCTGCGGGGCCCGTTCGTGATCATGACATTGGTGGCGCTCTAGCACCCCCTAAGTCATGATCACGATTGCGGCGCCGGGCGGCCGGGGAACGAGCGCGCTGACTCCCGGCCCACAAAACCGCTTGCCCGGCCGGGAAGCCGCTTGCCGGGCACAGAAAGCCGCTTGCCGGGCGTCCTTGCGAGCACCCGGCAAGCGGCTGTTGGGAGGGTTCTCAGTCCGCCGGGCCGGCGGTGAGGGTCACCGTGGCGGTGTGCGACTGGCCGGACTGGTCCGTCCAGCCGATGCTGATCTTGTCGCCGGGGTGGTACTTCGCGAGTACCGACCCGATGCCCGAGGAGGACGTGACGGTGTGACCGGCGACCGAGGTGATCTGGTCGCCCGCGGCCAGGCCGGCCTGGTCGGCCGCGGATCCAGACACGACGCCGGAGATGGCGACGCCGCCGCCGCTGGCCGAGCCGCCGCCGAGGCCGCCGAGCCCACCATTGCCGCCGGTGCCACCGAAGCCACCATCGCCGATGCCGCCGGCGTATCCGCCGCCGATGCCACCGATGTAGCCGCCGTTGCCGCCGAAGCCGCCGAAGCCGCCGTCGCCACCGAACCCGCCATTGCTGCCGCCGAAGCCGCCGAAGCCGCCATTGCCGCCTGTACCACCGTTGCCGCCGAAGCCGCCGTTGCCGCCCAAGCCACCCGAGCCGCCGCCGAAGGCACCGGTGCCCGAGGGGGAGGTCTGCACGCCGAGGAACGCGGTCTCGCCAATGTGCACGGTGGCCGACGGCGTACCCGCCTCAATCTGGTCGGCGATCGAGGACGCCTTGGTGATGGGGATGGCGAAAGCCTGGGTCCGGGTCTCCGTTTGCCCCGTCTGGCTGGCGCTGGCCGACGAAGCCGAGGCGGCCGTGTTGATACCGATGACCTCTCCGTCGGTGTTGACCAGCGGCCCGCCGGAGTCACCCGGCTTGATGTCGGCGTTGTGGCCGATCATCCCGGTCAGCCGCTCGGCGTCGCCGGCTCCCTCGTCGGAGGCGGTGATCGCCCGGTCGAGGCCCGTTATCCTCCCGGTGACGACCGACGGGGTACCGCCCTTGCCGCCGGCGTTGCCCAGCGCGACCACCTTCTCGCCGGTCTGCGGGGCGTCGGGGCTGAGGCTGACGGTCTGCAGCCCCGAGGCGCCCTGAAGCTGCAGCACCGCGACGTCATGGCTCTTGTCGTAGCCGACGACCTTGGCGGTATAGGTCCGCCCGTTCCCGACGTCGGTGGCCTTGATCGAGGTCGCGCCGTCGATCACGTGGTTGTTGGTCAGCACTTCACCGGTCGAGGTCAGCACCATCCCGGTCCCAGCCGCCTTGCCGCCCTGGTATCCCAGCGTGGACACCACGTCGACCACGCCCGGGTTCACCTTCGCGGCAATCTGTGACGTGGTCAGCGCGGTGGCGCCCATCGCGTCCGCCGCGCCCAGCCCCGCGAATATCAGCGCGGCAACTCCGGCCGACGCGCCGGCCAGCAAGGCGTGGCGCCGCCACGGCCGGCCGCCCCGCCCGTTGCCCTGTTCCTGTTCCGGACCGCCAACGACCGGCTCGTAGACCGTACCCATCTGGGATTCGCTCCTCGTAGGTGTCATCCTGATTGTCTGACATCGATGGTCAGGCGCCAACCTGGAGGAAATCTTCAAGGAGTTTAGGCGTCCGCTCACTCTTTCCTGAGAGTTCGCTGAAGGTCAGCTGAGCGCGCCGCGGCGACGGCCTCCGGCCGTGGCCTCAACACCCAGCCTGGACGTGCCTATCGGATCATGACCGCAGCGAGCTGAGGGGACGCATCGCTCGATGAGGTCGTGGGCTACCTGGCGCCACACCTCAAGGCCGGTACGGGCAATCGGCATGCCGAAGCTCTGGGCGTAGACCTCGAGCCGTGGCACAGCGGTGCCCAGCACGTCATAGCCCAGGTCTTCGAGCGTCACCCGGGCGTCGGTGGTGGAGTGCGCCCGGGTGATGCAGCGGTTCAGCAGCACAGCCCAGCGGGCGGGCCGGTCCCGGACGGCGCCGACTTCGCTGATCTCGTCCCGCACGGGGGTGGTCCGGTTGATCTCGATGGGGCTCGGCGCGCACGGAATCAGGATCTCGTCCACGTACCGCATCGCCGACCGGGCGATGCCGGCATGGTCCTCCAGCTGCGGCGCGTCGATGATCACAACATCATCGGCTTCGGCGATCTCGGGCACGCGGCGGTGCAGCTCGCGGGAGGGCAGGGCCACGATCCGGAATGGGAAAGCCGCCTTCGGCGGCGGGAGGCGCGGGTTCATCGCGGCGAGATCGGACCACTCCAGCGCGCTGCCGGACGGGTCGGCGTCCACGAGCAGCACGCGGTTCCCGGCCTGCGCGAAGACGTGGGCCAGCCACACCGCCGATGTTGTCTTGCCCGTGCCTGGCTTGAGGTTCGCCAGGGCGACACTCAGCCCCGTCACCCCGGCATTATCGCAGCGTACATCGCGTTTCGGTAGCCGAGGGGGGTGCACTATGCGTACGGTACGCATGGCGCAACTAAGGGTCATCGGGGAGGCGTCGCACCCGCCCCCGCGTTCCACACCTCACACAGCGGCGGGCTGCGGCACGCGGACCCGGCCCTGACGCGGTGTGCGGCGCTCGGGCCGGGCCGCACCGAGAGCCTCGCTGCAGTATTACCGTAGCTACGGCATTACGGCGAACTGCTAGCCGTCATGCGCCTGCTCGCTGAGCGCGTCGTCAAGGGTCTGGAGGAGCAGATCCGCATGCTCGCGCTGGAAGACGAGCGGCGGCCGGATCTTCAGCACGTTCCCGGCCGGCCCGGTCGCACTGATCAGCACGCCCCGGTCGCGCATGGCCTCGGTCACCCTGCGCGCATGCCCGGCGGCGGGCGCACGCGTCTCATCGGCGAGCTCCACGCCGAACAGGAGACCCTCGCCCCGCACGTCCCCGATGAGCAGGTGGCGACTGGCGAGCTCCGCCAGGCCCCGCCGGAGGTAGGCGCCGGTCTCTGCGGCGTTCGCCACCAGGGCCTCATCCTCGATGACGGCCAGGACCGCGAGCGCGGCCGCGCAGGCCACCGGGTTGCCGCCGAACGTGCTGAACAGCTCGACCTCCTCCGGAACGGCGTCAAGCACCCCGGACCGGACCACGAGGGCGGCGACCGGGAAGCCGTTGCCCATCGGCTTGCCCATCACCACCATGTCGGGCTCGATTCCCGAGGGCTGGAAGCTCCACAGGCCGGTCCCGTACCGGCCGTGACCGGCCTGGACCTCGTCGGCTATGAGGACGCCTCCCAGCGCCCGTGCCCGCCGGGCCACCTCGGCCAGGTAGGCGGGCGGCGGAACCAGGATGCCGTCGGCGGTGAAGGCCGGGTCGAGGTAGATAGCGGCGAAGCCGTGGCCGCCGAGCGCCCGGGCGGCGTCGTCGATGTGGGCGGCGTACCGCTCCGCCCAGCCGTCCTCGTCCCGCCGGTAGGGGCCGCGGTACCCGTTGGGCGCGGGGACGGTGGCGACGTGTGCGGGCTGCTCGCCCTTGGCCCACTCCTCGGGGGACAGGGCGTGCGTGGCCTCGGTCATCCCGTGGTAGGCGTAGGCCGTCACGACCGCGCCCGCCCGCCCGGTGGCCGCTCGGGCGATCCGCCAGGCGAGGTCGTTGGCCTCGCTGCCGGAGTTCACCACCAGGACGGCGTCGAGCGCGGGCGGCAGCGTGGCCTTGAGCCGCTCGGCCAGCTCGACGATCGCCTCGTGCAGGTAACGGCTGTGGGTCGCCAGCAGCCGCTGCTGCTCCGCCACGGCCCGCACCACCCGGGGGTGGCCGTGGCCGACAACGGGCACGTTGTTGTAGCAGTCGAGGTACCGCCGGCCGTCGGGGTCGAACATCCAGACACCCTCGCCGCGGACCAGGTGCACCGGGTGCTCATAGAACAGCGGCGAGCGGGGCAGCGCCCGCCGCCGCCGCTCCAGCAGGCGGGGGGTCGCGGATTGCCGGTAGGGAAGCCCCCGGCAGGCCTCGCGGAAACGCCGCCCGACGGCGTCGATCCCCTCCGCCTCGATCGCGTCGAGGAAGGCGCGGGCCCCGGGCTCGCCGCCCGCCGCGTACGCGGCGTTGTCCGGGTAGAGCCCAACCCGCCAGGCGGTGACCGTGACCTCGGTGGCGAGCCTGGTCGCGACCAGGTCGGCGAGGAGCCCGGCCTCCTCGTCCTCCAGCGGCGTCACCGAGACGTAACCGCCGATCATCGCCTCGGCGGCCTCGATGGCGTCGGCACGGCCGTGGAGCACATCGGCGACCGAGACGGCGAGATCGCAGACCAGCGCCGCGTGGGTCATGTCCCCGAAATCGACGATCCCGCTGACCCGGAGGTCATCGTCCAGGAGCACGTTGTAAAGGCTCATGTCGTTGTGGATCACCTGTGCGCGCAGCCCGGGCAGCACCGGCGCGACCCTCGTCTCGAACCGGTCCAGAACCCGCGTCACCTGGGCCTTTCGCGCGCCGTCGCCCAGGTGGGTGAGCAGCGGGCGCAGCTCGGGCGCGCGGGTGATGTCCCAGAGGATCCCGTAGTCGGCCGCGGGGTGGAAGAAGCCCCGCAGCGCCCGGCCCAGCCGGGCGGCGGTCTGCCCGAAGGACCAGATCGCCTGGGTCGTCAGCGTCGTGTTCGGCGTCACCTTCCCGGGGAGGAACGTGAAAAGCCGCGCCGGGTAGCTCCGGCCGTCAGGGCCGGGCACCTCGACCCAGGGCTCTCCCGCCGCGGTCGGCAGGGCGCGCATCACCGGCAGGCCAGGATCCACCTGCTCGATGTGGCGGAGCGCGGCGGTCTGCAGCCCGACGACGGCCGGGCCATCCGCCGGATTCGAGATCTTGAACAGGAAGCGCTGCCCGCCGGGCGTGTCCACGCGGAGGTTCTGGTCCCGTTCGCCATCGAGCGGGGTGAGGGACGGCGATTCGACGCCGAAGCCCTCCCGGAGGATCCGCGTGACGGCTTCCGCGTCGAAGGCGGGCGGCGTGCTCTCCAGCGGGTCGGGGTGCGTCACCATACGGCTGAAGCTATCTTGCGGCCCTAGGATCGTGGAATGCCCATGCCAGCGGCGTTCGACCTGTCCGACCGGGTGGCGGTGATCACCGGGGCGGGCAGCCCGGACGGGATCGGCTTCGCCACCGCTGGGCTGCTCGCGCAGCTCGGCGCGGCCACGCTGATCAGCGCGACCACCGACCGGATCGAGACCCGGGCCAGCGAGCTGGGCGCGGCCGGCTTCGACGCGGCGGGGTTCATCGGTGATCTGACCGGCGAGGATGCTGCGTCGGGTCTGGTGGCGGCCACGCTGGAGCGGTGGGGGCGGCTGGACATCGTGGTCAACAACGCCGGAATGACCTCCGCCGCCAGCCCGGTGTTCGAGTCCGGCACCGCCGAGGCGATGGACCTGGCGACCTGGCAGGCGGCGCTGGCCCGCAACCTGACATCCGCGTTCCTGGTCACCAAGGCGGCGCTGCCTGCGATGACTGCCCATGGCTGGGGGAGGGTAATCATGGTGTCCAGCCTGACCGGCCCGGTGATGGCGATCCGCGCGGACGTCGGCTATGCCGCAGCCAAGGCGGGCATGGTCGGCCTCACCCGGGCGATCGCGGTCGACGTGGCCGGACACGGGATCACCGTCAACGCGGTCGCCCCCGGCTGGATAGCATCCGGGTCGCAGCTCCCCGATGAGCGCGACCACGGCACCGCCACCCCGGCCGGCCGGAGCGGCACGCCCGAGGAGGTCGCCGCCGCCGTCGCCTGGCTGGCCAGCCCCGGGGCGTCCTACGTCACCGGCCAGTACCTGGTGGTGGACGGCGGCAACTCCATCGCTGAGCAGCGCGCCGCACCCGGGCGTCCCTGACGCCGCCGCTGCCGGACTGGAATCAGCAAACGGATGGGCCTCCTCGCCTCGTTGCGATTGCGACGCGAGTTACGTCACCACGCGGCGGGGGCGCCGCGCCAGGCACCGCCTCGTGACATGCAAAGAGGCCGCCCTTACCAGGTTCGGTAAGAGCGGCCTCTCAGCGGCTGTGCTCAGGCCGCTACCGGCGCCTGCACGGTGGCGGGCTCCAGGGCCAGCTCTAGCGCTTCGCGGACGTCGCTGACCGGGTGAATCGCCAGCTGCTCCCGCACGCCCTCGGGCACGTCGTCCAGATCGGGCTCGTTGCGCTG
>DAITAE010000214.1:0-7693 GCA_036824445.1 Streptosporangiaceae bacterium
CCTGCTCGGCCGTGAGCAGGCTGGTGCGGCCGATGGACTTGAGGTAGGTGTGGACGGAATCCCCCATGGTGGAGGTCTGATCGTCCAGATCGACCTCCACGCCAGCCGACGGGTTGGCGGCCTCACCGAGCGCGGCCTCGCTCAGAGCGGCGGCCTCAGCCTCGGCCGCGTCCAGGCCGTCGAGCCCGACGACCTCGGCGATCTCGTCCGGGGTGGCGTCAGCGGTCTGCGCAGTCTGCATGTCTTCCTTGCCCGTTCGTACCCTGCCCGGGGTTCCTGCTTGCCCTTCGCCCAGGTCCACCCCGGCGCCGGCCAGATCTCTCAGGATCGCCCGGCCCTGCGCGGGGGAAAGGCCGGCCGCCGCGAATGCGGAGCGAAGCTCGGTCCGGGACAGGTGCCCGCGCTCGCGCCCGAGCTGGATAAGCTCGTCCACGGTCGGCGAGACGGGCCCTGACGGGCGTCCCGCGGTCGCGTTCCTCGGCACGAGGCACCTCCCTTCCTGGGTGCGCGCTGCCCGCAGTTGCGTGGCCGGGCCGATCGCCGCGAACTGCACGGCATCGCTGGCGGCGATCTCCGGTATCACTTGGTACTGTGTGGCGCGGGCACTATTTAGTAACGCTGTATGGGCGCGATTGTTCCCGTGTGACTGCCGCATGCCCCAGGTCATCCAGCTCCCGCGTCTCCGGTGCTCCCTCCGCGCACCGTGTGGCGGCGGGCGTCACCCCTGGCTGAGCCCGCGCAGCGCGGCCAGGTCGGGCTTGCCCGACGCCAGCAGCGGTACCTCCGCCACCAGAATCAGCGCCCGCGGAGCGGCATGGTGCGGCATCCGCCGCATGACACCGGCGCGCAGCGCTGGCAGGGCGGGCGGATGGGCGGGATCGTCGGGCACCACCACGGCCGTGACCCGTTCCCCCCACTCCGGGTCCGGTTCCCCGATCACCACGGCCTCCCGGACCCCGGGGCATAGCTCCAGTGCCGCCGCGACCTCGGCGGGGGCCACCTTCTCGCCCCCCGTATTGATCATCTCGTCGGCGCGGCCGCGGACGGCCAGGCGGCCCGCGTCCACCGCGCCGACGTCGGGGGTGACCAGCCATCCACCGGCCATGACCCGCCGAGTCAGGTCGGGCCGGAGGCGATACCCGGAGAACAGGACCGGGCCGGTGATCTCGATCCTGCCGCCGGTGCCGGTACGGACCGACACGCCATCGAGCGGCACGCCGTCGTAGATGCACCCACCGCAGGTCTCGGTCATTCCATACGTCGTAACCACCCGCGCGTCGGCCGCCCGGGCGGCGGCCAGCAGCGCGGACGGCACCGTCGCCCCGCCGAGCAGGATCGTGCCGAACCGGGCCAGGTCGGCCCCGGCCGCCAGCAGCCGCCGCAGCTGGGTCGGCACCAGCGAGGTGTGCGTGCAGCCCGCCGCGGCCGGGCACGCCCCGTCGTCCAGCCGCGCAACTACCACCGGCGTGGTCCCGCCGACCAGCGACCGCACCAGGATGCCGAGCCCGGCGACGTGGCTGGTCGGCAGCGGGCACAGCCAGCGCTCGCCCGCGCCGGCCCCGATCCGGTCCAGGCTGGCACGGGCCGAATGCAGCAGCGCGCTGGCGGCCAGCTGCGCGCCCTTGGGCTCGCCGGTCGAGCCGGAGGTCGCGATCACCACCGCCACGTCGGCCGGGACGTTCCCGCGCCCGCCGCCGTGGCCCGCGCCCGCGCCGTCAGCAGGCTGCCAGCGCCGCGTTCCGCCGGGGGTTTCGACGGCGGCGGGGGCGAAGGCGTCGAGCAGTGCCGCCACCCGGGCCGGTGGCAGCCGCGGGTCCAGTGGCAGAATCGCCGGGCCGCTGCCATCCAGCGCCGCTGCCAGCGCATCCAGCAGCCGGCCCGCTTCGGCGGGCGGGAGCAGGAGCGCATGCAGGGGCCGGTCGGTCACCGTCGTAAGGTTAACGGGCGCAACAGGACGGACCAGGAGGCCCTGACGTGATCGAGTGGAAGCGGCAGTCGCCGCACGGAGGCCAGGAATACACCGACATCGTGTACGAAACGGCCGAGGGCATCGCCAAGATCACGATCAACCGGCCCGAGGTGCGCAACGCGTTCCGGCCGGCCACGCTGTTCGAGCTCTCGCATGCGTTCAACGCCGCCCGCGACGACACGGGCACCGGCGTCATCATCCTGACGGGGGCCGGCACCCAGGCGTTCTGCTCCGGCGGCGACCAGAAGATCCGCGGCGACGACGGGTACCTTGACGCGAGCGGCGTCGGCAGGCTCAACGTGCTCGACCTGCAGGTGCAGATCCGCCGCACGCCCAAGCCGGTGATCGCCATGGTGGCCGGGTACGCGATCGGCGGCGGGCACGTGCTGCACGTGTGCTGTGACCTGACCGTCGCTGCCGACAACGCGATCTTCGGGCAGACCGGCCCCAAGGTCGGTTCGTTCGACGGCGGCTACGGCTCGTGGCTGCTCGCCGAGACCGTCGGGCTGAAGAAGGCCAGGGAAATCTGGTACCTGTGCCGTCAGTACAGCGCGCAGCAGGCGCTGGACATGGGCCTGGTCAACACGGTGGTGCCGCTGGAGCGGCTGGAGGAGGAGACCGTCGCCTGGGCGCGTGAGCTGCTGGAGCGCTCCCCGCTCGCGCTGCGCATGCTCAAGGGCGCGCTGAACGCGGTGACCGACGGCGCCGCCGGGATGCAGCAGTTCGCCGGGGACGCGACGCTGCTGTTCTACATGAGCGAGGAGGCGCAGGAGGGGCGCGACGCGTTCCGGGAGAAGCGCCGCCCCGACTTCGCCAGGTTCCCCCGGCGCCCGTGACCGTGGGCCCCGTGACCGAAGGGCCGGTGACGGAGGGACCCCACGGTGACCTGGTCGCGGGCCTGCTGCCCGGCCTGCGGGCGTTCGCGATCCCGATGCGGACCCGGTTCCGCGGTATCACCGTCCGGGAAGGCGCGCTGATCGACGGCCCGGCCGGCTGGGGCGAGTTCTCACCGTTCCCCGAGTACGGACCGCGCGAGTGCGCGCGCTGGCTCGCCGCTGCGCTGGAGGCGGCGACGTCCGCCTGGCCCGCGCCCGCCCGCAGCCAGGTGCCGGTCAATGTGACCGTGCCCGCGGTAGGCCCGGAGCAGGCGCACGCCATCGTGGCCGGCTCGGGCTGCCACACCGCCAAGGTGAAGGTGGCCGAGCGCGGGCAGCCGCTGGCGGCGGACACCGCCCGGGTTGAGGCGGTCAGGGACGCGCTGGGGCGCCGCGGGCGGATCCGGGTCGACGCCAACGGCGCGTGGGACGTGGAGCAAGCGGAGCGCGCCCTGCGCGAGCTCGGCCGGTTCGGCCTGGAATATGCCGAGCAGCCATGCGCCACCCTGGCGGAGCTGGCCGAACTGCGGCGGCGGGTGGACGTGCCGGTGGCGGCGGATGAGTCCATCCGCCGCGCCGAGGACCCGGCGGCCGTGCGGGCGGCGGGCGCCGCCGACATCGTCGTGCTCAAGGTGCAGCCACTGGGCGGCGTTCGGGCCGCGCTGCGGGTGGCAGAGGCCTGCGGGCTGCCGGTGGTGGTCTCCAGCGCAGTCGAGACCTCGGTCGGGCTGGCGGCCGGGGTAGCGCTCGCCGCAGCCCTGCCCGAGCTTCCCTATGCCTGCGGCCTGGCCACGATGAGCCTGCTCACCGGCGACGTGACGGCCTCACCCCTGGTGGCTGTGGGTGGCGTCCTGCCTGCGGCCCGGCCCGCCGTTGATATGGGGCGCCTGGCGGCCTTCCAGGTCGACCCGGCTCCCTGGCGGGACCGCGTGATCGCGGCTGCCCGCTACCTGGATCGGCCGCTGCGGGGCTCGCTGCCGGAGGACTCGCCGTGAATCCCGCGACCGCGTTCGCCACGGCATTCACCGACGAGCTGGCCCGGTGCGGGCTCACCGAGGCGGTCATCGCCCCCGGGTCGCGCAACGCACCGCTGGCGATGGCGCTGTGGCGGCAGGCGACCGGGCCCGCGGTCCGGCTGCACGTGCGGATCGATGAGCGGTCTGCCGCGTTCCTCGCGCTGGGCCTGGCGAAGGTGAGCCGCCGCCCGGTCGCGGTGGTCTGCACGTCGGGCACGGCGGCGGCGCATTTCCACGCGGCGGTGGCCGAGGCCGACGAGGCGTGTGTGCCCCTGCTCGTGCTCACCGCCGACCGTCCCCCGGAACTGCGGGGGACCGGCGCCAACCAGACGGTCGACCAGCTGAAGCTGTACGGGAACGCGGTGCGCTGGTTCTGTGAGGTCGGCGTGCCGGAGGCGCGGGAGGGGATGAACGCCTACTGGCGGTCCCTGGCCTGCCGCGCCTGGGCGTCCGCCGCCGGAGGCGCGGGCGCCGCGCCAGGCCCGGTTCACCTCAACCTGCCGCTGCGCGAGCCGCTCGTGCCGGATGCGGCGGATGGCGCCGGGGAGGATCCCGGTGAGGCGCGTTCCGCTGCCGCCGGGCCGGGCGGCGCCGCTGGCTGGCCGGAGCCGCTGGCCGGCCGGCCCGGCGGGGCGCCGTGGACGGCGATCGGCGCAGCACCGGCCGGCCCCGCGCTGGAGCTGCCCTGGACCGAGCGCGGGGTGGTCGTCTGCGGTGACGGCTGCACCGACCCGGCCGCGCTGCTGCGGCTCGCCGAGGAAGCCGGCTGGCCGGTGCTCGCGGAGCCGTCCTCGGGCGCGCGGGCGGGGCCCGGCGCCCTGGCCGCGTACCCGTTCCTTCTCGACTCCGCCGAGTTCGCGGCCGCGCACCGGCCGGACGTGATCGTCTCGGCCGGCCGGCCGGGGCTGTCCCGCGGCCAGCTGGCCTACCTGAAGACGGCCGCACCGTCCGGCGCGCCCCCGCGGCATGTCGTGGTCGCGCAGGGCCCGGGGCGCTGGGCGGATCCTGCCCGCACCGCCACCGACGTCGCCCCGGCAGTCCGGCTGGCGGGGCGCAGTTCCGCTGGCACCGGATGGCTGGCGTCGTGGCGGATGGCGGACGCGGCGGCGCGCGCCGCCGCGTCCGCCATCCTCGACGCCGACGACGCCCTCAGCGAGCCCCGGCTCGCCCGTGACCTGGCGGCCGCCGTCCCGGACAGGGCGCTGCTGTGGGCCGCCTCCAGCCTCCCCATTCGTGATCTCGACCAGCAGATGGCGCCGCGGCCGGGAGTCACGGTGCTGGCCAACCGGGGGGTGAGCGGCATCGACGGCCTGATCTCCGCCGCGTGCGGGGCGGCGCTCGCCCACCAGCGGGCCGGGGGCGGGCCAGCCGTCGCGCTGCTCGGGGACCTCGCGTTCCTGCACGACCTGCCCGGCCTGTTCGCCGGCCCGGAGGAGCCGCGCCCCGATCTGGTCCTGGTCGTGGTCAACAACGACGGGGGCGGGATCTTCTCGCTGCTGGAGCAGGCCGCGTTCCCCGCATCCTTCGAGCGGGTGTTCGGCACCCCGCACGGCAGGGCGCTCGCCCAGGCCGCGACGGCCGCCGGCATCCCCGCGGTGACGCTGGAGCGGGCGTCAGGCCTGGCCGGCGCGTTGTGGGGAGACCGCGCGCCGGAGGGGCACGGGCCGCCGGGAGCGGGGATCCGGTTCGTGGAGGTGCGGACCAGCCGGACGGCGGGGACGGCGCTGCGCCACCGGCTGCGCGCGGCGTGTACCGCCGCGGCGGGAGCGCGGTGACCGGTGGCGGGCGTCAGGCTTCGAGCGCGAACTGCATGGGGCGGAACTTGGCCTGGGTCTCGGCGAGTTCGGCCACCGGGTCCGAGCCGCTGACGATGCCGCCGCCGGCGAACAGCCGCGCCCGCGGGCCGTCGACCTCGGCACAGCGCAGCGCGATACCCCATTCGCCGTTGCCGCGTGCGTCCACCCAGCCGACCGGCCCGGCGTAGCGGCCGCGGTCCATCCCCTCGAGTTCGCGGATGAGCTCCATGGCCACCTCGGTCGGGGTGCCGCACACGGCGCCGGTGGGATGCAGCGCGGCGACGAGCGAGAGCACCGAATGGTCGGTGCCCTGCTCCGGCTGGGCCAGCCTGCCGCTGATGGCGGTGGCGAGGTGCTGCACGTTGGCCAGGCGCAGCAGGGACGGCCGGCTGTCCACCGTCAGCGTGTCGCACAGCGGCGCGAGCGTGTCGCGCACCCCCGCGACCGCGTACTCGTGCTCCTCCGTCTCCTTCGCCGACGAGAGCAGGCTGTCGCCGAGCGCCTCGTCCTCCGCGGCGTCCCGGCCGCGGCCGATGGTGCCGGCGAGGACCAGCGAGCTGATGTCGTCGTCCTGCCGCCTGATCAGCAGCTCGGGCGTGGCTCCCACCAGACCCGCGCAGGCGAAGGTGTAGCAATCGGGATAGCGGTCGGCCAGCCGCTGGAGCAGGACCCGCACGTCGATGTCCTCGGACGCGGTGGCGTACAGGTCACGGGCGAGGACCACCTTGCCGAGCGTGCCCGACCGGATCCGGCCGACCGCCGTGGCGACGGCCTGCTCCCAGTCCGGCGCGGGCAGGCTGCCGTCGTGCCAGCGCACCTCGGCCGGCGGGATGAGCGGGCCGGCCGGGCGCAGCGAGCCGGCAGGGTCGCCGATCGTGGTGAGCCAGGCCCGCCCGGAACGGCGGCCGAGCACCGCACTGGGGACCACCAGGACGGAGCCGTCGCAAGTGGGGTCGAAGGTGAAGCTGCCAAAGGCGACCGGCCCGGAGCCGGGCAGGGCGACCGCGTCCTCGATCGTGGCGCGATCGAACAGTTCGCGCAGCCACTTCTCGCTGGCCGTGAACATGTCCTCGCCGGCCGGCAGCGTGATCCTGGCCGCCTCACCCCAGCCGACCAGCCCTTCGCCGTGACGGATCCACGCCAGCGCGGCGGGTTCGGGGAGCCGGCTCACCAGGCGGCCCGGATCGGCTACGGGGACGGTGCGGACGGCCAGCCGTTCCGGTGCCGGCTGGCCCTCGTTACAGCGGCCGGATTCCACGCCTGCCAACTCTACGTGGCAGCCACGGCTGCGCAGGTCCCGGGGAGTGCCGTGCGCGCCGGGCCCTTCCGCGGCCGCCGGAGACCATATCCCGGGTGTCGCCGCCACCGCCGTGCTACAGTCGCTGGATCAGATTCCTATTAAAACGATCGGAATAACAGGATGAATGCTCCCGGCACCCGCCTGGCGGTCGGCGAGGCCCGCCTGCGCCAGCTCGTCCTCGACGTGGCCACCCGCCCGGAGCGCTGGCTCGCGCTGGTGAGGTACGACGCGGACCGCCGCTGGTACCAGCGCCTGGCGCGGGACGAGGATCACGAGGTCTGGCTGCTGAGCTGGCTTCCCGGCCAGCGCACCGGCTTCCATGACCATGGCAGCTCCGGCGGCGCGTTCACCGTCGTGCAGGGCTGCCTGCGGGAGCGGGCCGCATACGGTGGCCGGCCCGATCCCGTGGGCGCCGCGCGGATGCCGGGACCGGTCAGGTCGTTCGGTCCGCGGTACGTCCACGACGTGCGGAACGAATCGGCCCGGACAGCGCTCAGCGTGCACGCCTATTCCCCGCCGCTCACCACCATGCGCCGGTTCGACGTCAGCGCCGGCCGGCTTGTCCCGGCCGCGGTGGAGACGGCGGCGCGCTGGTGAGGGGCGGGAGGCGGGGTGCCGGGCCGGTCCGTCGACGCCATCCTCACGGCCGCGCGGCGGCGCCTGCAGCGGCTCGGGCCGGCCGAGGCGTCCGAGGCCATCCGCGCCGGGGCGCTGCTTGTCGACATCCGCCCGCTGGA
>DAITAE010000720.1:0-2163 GCA_036824445.1 Streptosporangiaceae bacterium
GCGTATCGCCGCCAAGCACGCGGACATGATCAACCTGTCGCTGCCCTCCGGCGACAGCCTCGCGCGGATCCCGCACAAGCTCGACGTCTTGCGCCAGCACTGCGCGACCGTGGGCCGCGACCCCGCAAAGATCACCGTGACCTACAAAGCAACCATGGCGGTGGCTGAATCGCCCGAGCAGGCGCAGGCGGCCTGGGATCAGTGGGGCCCGCCGCTCGGCATCAGCGAACCGGCCGCCGAGGCAGGCGCCTTCGTTGGCGAACCCGCCCAGATCGCCGACATGATCCGGCCCTACCTCGAGGCCGGCGTCCAGCACCTCATCATCGAGCTGGCCGGCGGGGCCGGACCGGAGTCGATTGCCCTGGCCGCCAAGGCGCTCGCCCCGCTAGCGCCGCCCGGTACCAACTGACTGACCGGCAGCGAGCCCCGCCGGGCTGGCCCACAGCTGGCCCGGCGGCAGGCCCGGCAGCCGTCAGCAGCGAGCACTTCAAGCGCTGCAGCCGGCCGTCCCCATCCAGCGAATCGCCAAGCCGTACACCCCTAGGAAGGATCCCGATGATCGGATCGTTCACCCAGGCCGCGCGCCTGCTGCAGACTGACCGGGACCAGGCCGCGCTGATCGGCGACACCGAAGGCCAGGTCGCGGTCGCGCTCCTACGGCAGATCCGCGGAAACGACTGGCAACGGCCCACCGACTGCCCCGAGTGGGACGTCCGGGCCCTGGTCTCGCACCTGGTTGCCCAGTGCGAAGACGGCCTTCGCCTGGGCACGATGCTGCGCCGCGAGCTGGCGGGACGACGCCGATATCCGGGCAAGCCCAGCGTGGACGCGCATATGGCGGTGCAGGTCGACGACCACCTGACCGAGCCAGGCCCGGAGCTCGCCGAACGCTTCGCCCTGCTGTGGCCCCGCGCCGTCCAGGTGCGCAGGCACCGGCCTGCCGCGGTCCGCCGGATCACGCTCAGCGCTGGCACCCCGGGGATGCCCCGGTTCAGCCTGGGTTACCTGCTCGACATCATCTACAGCCGCGACCTGTGGATGCACCGCCTGGACCTGGCGCGGGCCACCGGGCAGCCCTTCTGGACCGGTGACCACGACCGGCACATCGTCGAGCAGGCGGTCCGCGACCTCGCGCTCGCCTGGCCCGCGGCCCCCGTCGCGCTGGAGCTCACTGGCCCAGCCGGCGGCTCATGGCTGATCGGCTCCGGTGAGCCAGCCACCGTCATCCGGGCCGAGGCCACCGCATGGATGCGCGCCCTGGCAGGGCGCGGCGACAACCCCACGCTGGAGCTGGTGGCCGGCAACCACGCCGCCCTCACCCCCATGCGCAAGGCCAGGATCTTGTTCTGAACCCGAGACAGCCAGCGCTTGACAGGATGCAACACCTTCCAATGGCCAGCCACGCTGGAACGTGATCTCGATGAATCGTGCGGAGGCGCGACTAGCCGGGCGGGACCTGGTGCTGCCCCCGGGCCGACTTCCCGCTGCCGTCACCATCCCGTTCCCGTGGGCCAGAGTGCGCGGCCAGCGCGCATTCTGCCCGGGTCACGGGGCATTCCCGCCGGACGGGACGCCGCTCGGCTCGTTCGGCCCCGACCGCTGACACACCCGCACCGAACTGGCGGATCGGTGCCCTCATCCGCCAGTCGGTCAGCGGGCTCGTCAGCCGCTCCGATTCGGCGATCTGGCACCGTCGAGCGCTCAGGCATTGCCGGAGTCCCTCACGTTACGTAGTGGCGGGTCAGGGCCGATGGCCGACAGCAATCGCCGGGCGGCGTCCTACATGTTCTGGTCACGAACCGCTGCTCTGGCTGGCCGTGGCGAGGCTCATTGCTGGATGAGGATCGCTGTGGCGTCGTCGTGGATCTTGTTGCGAGGCCAGCGGATGCCTGCCGGGTCGGCGGTTTCGGCGGCCCGGACCTGGCGGATGAGTTCGCTGGGCCCGGCCGCGGACAGGACGGTGAGAAGGCCTTGCCAGTCGCTGAGCCCGAATGGGTCTACTACCCTGGCGGCGCCGTCGGAGAGCAGCGCTGCCAGTTGTACATGCTGGCGGGGTACCTCACCGGTGATCGCGTGGGCGACGATGGCGGGGTCGGCGGCGGCGAGCCAGTAACCCCCGGCCACGTTACGGACGGTGAGTTCGGCCTGTTTCATGCGCACTAG
>DAITAE010000215.1:0-7662 GCA_036824445.1 Streptosporangiaceae bacterium
ACGACTGGGGATACGACGTCTCGGATTACCTGGCGGTCCACCCTCAGCTCGGCACGCTGGACGACCTCGATCTGCTGGTGGCGGAGGCGGGCCGGCGAGACATGGCGGTCCTGCTGGACCTGGTGCCCAACCACACCAGCAGCGCCCACCCCTGGTTCGTCGACGCCCGGTCGGGCAGGGGGTCGGCGCACCGCGGCTACTACATATGGGCCGACCCGGCGGCCGACGGCGGGCCGCCGAACAACTGGCTGAGCGCGACCGGCGCGCCCGCCTGGACGCTCGACGACACCAGCGGCCAGTACTACCTGCACAGCTTCCTGCCCACCCAGCCGGACCTGAACTGGCGGGAGCCGGCCGTGCACGCGGAGTTCGAACGGATCCTGCGGTTCTGGTTCGACCGCGGGATCGCCGGCTTCCGGATCGACGTGGCGCAAGGCATCTACAAGGACGCCGCCCTGCGCGACGATCCGCCGGTCGCGACGCCCGGCCGCATCGACGGCCGGTTCGGCCTCGCTCAGGTATACAGCGCCAACCGTCCCGAGTCGCATGGCGTCTTCCGGGACTGGCGGGCGATCGCCGAGACGTACTCGCCGCCCCGGCTCCTGCTCGGCGAGACCTGGGTGGGCGACCTGGCCAGAATGGCCGCCTTCCACGGCAACGGCGACGAGCTCCAGCTGACGTTCAACTTCCCGGTCATCTTCGCCAACTTCACGGCCGAGGCGCTGTCCGGCGTCGTCGCCGAGACGCTGGCCGTCCTGCCCGCGGGGGAGTGCCCGGTGTGGACGGCGTCCAACCATGACGTCGGCCGGTTCCCGACCCGATGGTGCGAGGGGGACGAGTCCCGGGCCCGGCTGGCCCTGCTGGTGCTCGCGACCTTGCCGGGCACGCTCGTTTTGTATTACGGGGACGAGATCGCGATGACCGACGTCGACGTCCCCGCCGGGTCCCGCCGCGACGAGATCACCGGGGACGCCCCGGGCGGGCGGCTGCGTGACCGGGCCCGGACGCCGATGCTGTGGGATGCCTCCCCGGCGGCCGGCTTCACCGCCGCCGGCGTCAGGCCCTGGCTGCCCACCGGCGGTCACGCCGAGCGCAACGTGGCCGCCCAGCGGGACGATCCCGCGTCCACGCTGCGGCTCTGCCGCGAGCTGCTCGCGCTGCGCCGCACGGAGTTCAGCGGCACGATCGCCGCCTACACCCAGCTCCCCGGCCCGACCGGGGTGTGGATGTACCGGGTGGGCGACCTGGTGGTCGCGGCCAACTTCGCCAGCGAACCGGCCGGCCTGGACGGGCTGGACGGCCCGCTGCTGCTGTCCACCAGCCGGGCCGCGGCCGGTCCGGGGGCGGGGCCGGTCGCCGGGCTGGGCCCCTGGGAGGGTGTGATCGTCCGGGGTGGCGGCCCGCCGGGCTGAGTCGGTCGGCGCTGCCAGTGGCGTCTCGCGGATCCCTGCGCGGGCTGATCCGCCTACCCGTGCAGGACGGCCTGGTCGGTGAGCGCGATCGCCAGCTGGCCGAGTGCGGTCGGGTGGAACGGCGCTGGGTCGCCGAACCACTGGACGTAGGGCTGGCTGGTGCACAGCTGGTGCCCGGTGAAGTCGGGCTGCGGCGCGAGGAAGCCGAACTCGGTGGCGCCCTTGGCGAGCACCGCGTTCAGGGTGGTCAGCCGCGAGGTGAGGATGGCCAGCTTGGCGGGGGTGAGGCCGGCGTTGTGCAGGCAGTTCTGCTCGGGGCCGAACGGGTCGTAGTACTGGTTGATGATCACCCGGGGGTGGCCCGGCAGGGTGGCGAGCTGGCTGAGCAGCTCCAGGTAGTCCTTGCTGAACGTGGCGAGCTGCTGCTGGAAGTAGGCGGTGGTCGCCTTGTCGTCGCAACGCGGTGCGACCGCGCAATAGCGGACCATCGCGGCCCAGCCGAGATCGTTGGCGCCGACGTTGACGATGACCACGGAGGCGTTACGCGCCCGCAGCGCCGTTGCGAGCTGCGGAGGAATTCTCTTGCCGTGCCGGTGCTGTGTACCCAGCAGTCCGTGGGCGATCGTCGCGTTGCTGCAGGCGAGGTTCAGCACCCGCCAGCCGTTGACGGCGGCGAGGACCTGTGCGTAGGAGTCCTGACTCCTGCCGCAGACACGGCCCAGGGGGGACGCGCGGGCGACCGCCGGGAGGCCGAGGCCCGCAGCGGTCGAGTCTCCCATGACCACGGCCTGCACCTTAGGCAGCGGTCGGCCCTTCACGTGGACCTGCGCCGGGGGCTCGCTGCCCACCAGTTCGTTCAGCGAGTTCACCTGCCTCAGCAGGGCTGGCGCCCGGGAGGCGGTGATAAAGATCGCCCCGGCGTTGATAGCCACGGTCACCAGCAGGCCGACAGCGAGCAGCACGATGGTCGTGCGGCGCGGCAGCCGCCGCCAGCCGGCCACGGCGCCCAGCAGGACCAGCGCGCCCAACCCAGCGATCGCGGTCTCCCAGGCGAAATAGTGGATCCATCCATCGGCAAGCCGGCTGCCAAGGACGCGCTCGGCGCCCGCGGGGCCGGCACCACGCACGAAGTTCGTGAGCTCGCTGTTGATCGTGATCTGGGAGAGCGCCAGCCGGGGCCTGATCGGTCCGGGGAACTGCAGCGTGGTGGGCAGTCTCTGCCCGAACAGGTCGACCTCACCCGGTCCCGACAGGCTCCAGCTCGGCGCGGTCGTCCCCACGGTGATGACCTGGCCAGCGATGTTGACGGTCTGCATCGGTGTCACCTGGAGCGCGACCGCGATCGCAATCGCCGCCACCAGCAGCAGGGCCGCGAATTCCGCGGCGCGGCGGAGCAGCCGCTGCCGCGTGTTCTGCGCGGGAGCGGGCTGTGCTGGATCGGGCGAGGCGACCTCGCTCATGGGCGGCGGTTCCGGTACGTCTGCCAGGGCGCCGGTGCATCACCCGTCCGCCAGGCGCCTGGGCCGCCACGTGTACTGCAGAGACTCGCCTTCACTTCCCTTTGAAGCTACCCGCCCTGTCCCCCTGCGACGCACCACGCGGCACGTTCACGGAAGGCGGGAAGCGTGAGCGGGACAGGCGGCGCGCCAGTTGCTCACCGCACCGGCACACGGCGCGCAGCGCGCCGTCCCAGGTCTTACCGTGCCGGCCCTAATCGTCGTGCTGCGAAGGCACGTGGAACAGGATGTCCTCCGGTGGGGTGATCCCCTCAGTTGCCTTCTGGAACAGAGCTGCCGAGGGATAGTGGTTGATCGTCTCGCTGAATCCACAGAACTCGAATCCCTGCCGTCGGTAGTACGCGTGCAGGGCAGTGTTGGTCGTCCATACATCGACTCTGATCCAGCGGGCCGCGAAGCGCCGCCTGGCGCTGATCCCCGCCCAGTCCAGAAGCCCAGCGCCGAGCCCTCGGCCCGCGTGACTCCGGCTCACGACGAGGCGGCACACATACACCGCCCGATCTCGCAAGGTCTCCCTTGGCCAGATCGGGCTGTCCTCCGGATCGGCCGTTACCGTGGCGACGGCTGAACCGCTTTCGTCCCTGGCAATCCAGGACTTCCCGGCCTGAAGGTCCTTCAGTATCCGGTGGCTGCGCTCTTCCTCGCTAGGCCACGGTTGGGCCCATTGATCCGTGTTTCGGGTGCGTAACCATCCGGCAGCCTCGTCGATAAGGTCAGTGATCACATCAAGGTCACGTTCGGTTGCCCGACCAAGCAGCAGCGGCGAGTCTCCCATGCCTCCATGTTGTGCACACGGTGGCAGCATCCGGTACCGGCAGACCGAGGAAGATGTTCGTAGCCGACCGGCGTCGCCCTGAGTTAGCTGCCGAACGCTGGATTGGCAGGCACCAGAGATCCCTTTCAGTCACTTCATCCCCAGCAAGGTGCTAGCTTGCTGTGCTGCTGCCGGCGCTGCGGCGCGGTCAAGCTGAGAACAGCGCCGGCGGCGCGATAGGACCGCGTCTCGCCTGTGCGGCAGTGGGCTGCCCGGTCCGCGCGGCCTGCTGTTTCAACGGGGGTCGTAGTGCTCGTACCGGTACTGCGCTGACGGACGACCGTAACGCTTTGCCATGACCCCCTCCTTCCTGCTCGTCCGGGTTTGTCCGGAGTTCCCGGCCTTGCGCCAGAGCTGATGCCCTGCCCCGTGGCCCAATCAGCACAGGCCACGGAAGTCTTTGAGGAACCGTTCAACCAGGCCAATCCCACTGGTGTCACCAGCGGGGCTATGGTGATCGTTCAGCCCTGTGAGTCGGGTGTGGCAACGGTAGCGTCGTGAGGTGCCACTGTCGCCGGAACTTCGCCTACTTTGATGAGAAATCGATTCCGATCCGACGGGCACACGGTGATCGTCAGCCGGAATCGGCTGCCGTCATCAAGGAAGCCCACCCGGAAGATCTCGAACACGGGGACGCGGCCGTCCGAGGGGAGCTTAAAGAAGGCTTGCTCGTGGTCATCCGGGGCCCGCACCGAGATCGAGTCGCGGTAGCCTACCTGCTTCATACCCTTACCTGCGAGGTAGGCGACAGCGCCACCCGCGATGTCGGTGGCCTGGATTAGTCGTGTCGCACCTTTATCTACCAGGCTCATCGGGTAGAAGGACGTCTGGAGCGACCAAGGGGTGCGATCAATGAAGCGCTCCTGGTGTCGGCTCACTACCTGGTCCCCTTCATCGATCCTCAGCGAATCGGCTACTACCGCGTTGGCTGTCTGGATCTCCACCCGAGGGGTGCTGTTGTGGGGCTCCCGGCCGCCGGCCTTCACCTCAGCGATGTAGATATCTGTTTCAACCCCGGCATCTGGCTCGCCGGTCAGAATTGTCACGAAGGGATTGACCTTCTCCACCACGAAGGTGCCCTGGCCAGCCCGGGCCTCGACCAGGCCCCGGGTCGTGAGCAGCTTGATGGCGTCGCGCACGGTGTTGCGCGACGCATCGTACTGATCCATGAGCTCGATCTCGGTGGGGAGCTGAGCCCCTTGCGCGATCTCGCCGACCTCGATCTTGCCGCGCAGATCCTCGGCGATCTGCCGGTACATCGGCTCGGCCATGTGGCCTCCCGTCACCTCATTGGAACCAATCAGGGGGCTGAGCAGGCTCATCCCATTCGTTGGAATATTTGGGACTTCTAGGTTTGACGATCTCTAGGGTGTGGGATCAAACCTACAGTACCAAAGGTTGGTATGGCTAGGATGACATGATCTGCAGGGATCAGCCTAGCAGTCCGACCCGCTGGGTTGTCCCGAGGACGCGCCACTTAGTCTCCAACTCTTCTGGTACGGCCACCCCCGGGGACCAGAACAACCAGATGGGGGCCGGCGGAAACTCCGCCGGCTGGAGGTAAGGGGGCCTGCTATGGCCGACGCGATCATCCTCAGCGCTATCGCGGTCTTCCTCGCCGGTGTCGTCGCCGGGATCGTCGTCATGGTCAGCATCGGCATCCGGCGGGAAGAGCGGGATTTTCTGCGGACCGGCCTGGTGTCGATGACCCGCCGGGCCCCGGGCCGGGCTAGCGACGGCGCCCGCTCCCTGACTTCCCTCTACGTCGGCCGGCGCACGGACCCGGATCCCGCGCCCGAACGCTACGAGGACGCGCTGGTCTGACAGGGACGGGCCAGGCCGGCCGGGGACGGGGACGACGACACCGGCCGGCCTGGCCGCCGGGCCGCCGCGCCGCACCATCGTGGGGGCGTGGTGCGGCGCGGATCCCTCTCCAGACCC
The DNA here is from genome assembly GCA_036824445.1 of Streptosporangiaceae bacterium. GTDB lineage: Bacteria > Actinomycetota > Actinomycetes > Streptosporangiales > Streptosporangiaceae > UBA9676. The sequence goes on from DAITAE010000215.1 coordinate 5,685, forward strand.
CGAGCCCAGGGCCCCCGCAGACCTCCCACCCAGGGCCCCGGCGGGCACGCTGCCCAGCGGTGATGCACGTGCTCGCCGTGGCCACCTGCACGGCCAGGTGCCGGGGCGATCTAAGCTCGGCACCGTGTCTGATTCCAGCGCCGGGGGCAGGTTCCCGTGGCCGCCCGCGTGCGCCACCGGGACCGGGTCCATGCCCGGCACCGACCCGGCCGAGGCGATGCGGATCATCCTCGGGGAGCTGCCCGAGCTGCCGCACCTGGCCGAACTCCCGGCCCGTGGGGCCGGCGCCGACCTGACCGGCCGCACCGCCGGGCTGCTGGTCGACCTGCCGGTGGAGGCCACCCCCACCGGCTGGCGGTTCGCGGGACGGCCCGGACGCGACCTGAGCCGGGCCCGCAGCCTGCTGGCCACGGACCTCGACGTGCTGGAGGAGACCGCCGCTGGCTACCGGGGGCCGCTGAAGATCCAGGTGTGCGGGCCGTGGACGCTGGCGGCGACGATCGAGCTGGCCCGCAGCCAGGAGGCCGCGCTCGCCGACCCCGGCGCGGTGGCCGACCTCACCGCGTCGCTCGCGGAGGGCGTCGTGGCCCACGTGGGCGAGGCGCGGAAGCGCGTCCCCGGCGCGCAGATGCTGCTACAACTCGACGAGCCGGCCCTGCCCAGGGTGCTCGCGGCAAGCGTGCCGACCGCCAGTGGGCTCAACCGCCTGCCCGCCCCGGAGCCGGCCGACGCGGAGGCACGCCTCTCAGCGGTGATCCAGGCGGCAGGGGCCTTCGCGATCGTGCATTGCTGCGCGCCGTCAGTACCGTTCGGCATGATCGGGGCTGTGGGTGCGGAGGCGGTCAGCTTCGATCTCGGCCTGCTGCGCCGGGAAGAGGAGGACGGCCTGGCCGAGGCCGCGGAGGCCGGCCTGGGAATCCTGGCCGGCGCGGTCCCGGCCACCTCCCTGGGCCCGGCCGAGAGGGGGACAGGGCAGCTGCCGGGCCCGGGCGAGACGGCGCGCCGGGTGGTGGAGCTGTGGCGGCGGATGGGCTGGCCGGGCGCCCCGGGTGCCGGACCGGCCGAGGTTGCCGGGCAGGTGGTGCTGACGCCGGCCTGCGGGCTGGCTGGTGCGTCGCCCGGGTACGCGCGGGCCGCACTCGCGCACTGCCGGGAGGCGGCACGGCTGCTGCCCGAGCTGATCGAGGAGGGGTGATGACGAGCGTCGCCGACGACGCAGGCGCCGCACGGCAGCGTCACGCGCAGCTGAGCGTGGAGATCACCGAGCACCAGCACCGCTACTACGTGCTGGACTCGCCGGTCATTTCCGACGCCGAGTTCGACGTGCTGGAGCGTGAGCTGCTCGCGCTGGAGGAGCGCCACCCGGAGCTGCGTACCCCGGACTCCCCGAGCCAGCGGGTCGGCAGCGGGATCTCGACCATGTTCTCCCCGGTCGAGCACCTGGAACGGCTGCTCAGCCTCGACAACGTGTTCTCGGAGGAGGAACTGGCGGCGTGGGGCGCCCGGGCGGACAGGCTCGGCGGGGCGGGACCGTACCTGTGCGAGGTGAAGATCGACGGGCTGGCGGTGGCCCTGGTCTACCGGAACGGGGCGCTCCTGCGCGGCGCGACCCGCGGCGACGGCACCACCGGCGAGGACATCACGCCGAACATCCGCACGATCGCCGCGGTGCCGATGCGGCTGACCGGGCCTGACGTACCGGAGATGCTCGAGGTCCGGGGCGAGGTGTTCCTGCCGGTCGCCGCGTTCGACGAGCTGAACGAGCGGCTGGAGGACGCGGGCAAGCCGCCGTTCGCCAACCCGCGCAGCGGCGCGGCCGGCTCGCTGCGGCAGAAGGACCCGCGGATCACCGCCAGCCGCGCGCTCGGCATGATCGTGCACGGGCTGGCCGTGCCGGGAACCGACGCCGGGGCGGGCGGTGCGCCTGCGCCCGACTCGCCCGCCGTCGCCGACACCGTGCCGGTCACCCAGTCGGGCT
>DAITAE010000721.1:0-2161 GCA_036824445.1 Streptosporangiaceae bacterium
ATTCGGATCGGCTTTGGGGGGAACCATGCACGAGTTCCGCATGGACAGCACTGGATCGCCAGTCCCGTTCGACTCATTGGTGTCATCACACTACGCTCGGCATGGGCTCTCGCGGCGCGCCTTCATCGGCGGCGCGGCTGCTGCCACCGGGGCCACGCTGGGCAGTGGGCTACTCTCACCTGCGGCCGGATTGGCGGGATCACATTCCCACCCCGCACCCAAACCGACGACCGGCGTCACCACTATCGAGGGCATCGATTTTCACTTCACCATCTTCGGACCCGGTGTGAACCTGGACCTCTCATCGATAACCGATTTCAAGGGCTCTGTCGGCGTGGCGCAGGTGCAGGGAACTGGGACCGGCAGGAAGCCCAACGGCAAGGTCGAGACGCTCCTGTTCGATACCGATATGCGCTTCATGAAGGGTGTCTATGTCGGCCAGGATGGCGCCGTCCACAGGGGGACGTTCGGGTTCGTTTGACTCGACCTCTACCGAGGTCAGTTTGACTTCACAAACTTCTCCACCCAGGTTCACGACTTCGACCCGGGGATCCATCCCTACCCGAACGGCCTGTTCTGGACGGTCCCGCTCCGGGATGACGGCGTGAGGGCCGACCTGAAAGAGGGCAAGGCGCGGATGACGGCGAGGCACCTCCGTGTCAGGGACTTCTTCAACATCCCCAACGCCCTGTTCCACAACAACCACCACCCTGTATCGGTCGGCGCGACCGTATCGTTCGACTTCCGCTGGCTTGGTCCGGCCACGGATCCCTCGGCGGTCACCGGCCCGCCAGGCTCCTCCGGCCGGCTGTTCATGAGCCCGGTCACGGGGCGGTGGTCAGCAACGAACGCCAACGGATTCAGATTCCGGTCAGATCCATCCGGCACGACAAGCGTCTTTGGCCAGCTCGGGCACGTGAGGAGTGGGATTTTCTCCCACTGAAGTAGGGCTAACCAGCCGCAGCCGGGTCACGGCGAGGCGGGATTCCGCGCGGTGATGAGCTCTGCCCGTTCGCGGATGACCGTCTCGGCGTCTTGCACGATCTGCTCGATGAGCTCACCGGCGGCCTCGATGCTGGTGATCAGCCCCGCACTCTGTCCCGCCCAGACCACGCTTGCATCGGTGTCGCCCGCCCGGCGCGCGCCGACCGCTGCCCGGAAAAGCTCGCCGCGGCGCGCCCGCAACTGCCCTTCCCGGCCGGTCCAGGTCTCGATCAGCCGGTTGCGCACGACGCGCCCGTACGCGCCGGGCCAGATCGCGCCGGCGAGCAGGTCGGGCACCGGCGACAGCAGAGTGTCATGCCCGTCGCTTCGCAGCAGCACCTGCTTGTAGGCGTCGCTGACCGGAGCCTCTCTCGTCGCGAGGAACCGCGTCCCGAGCAGCACGCCCTCGGCGCCGAGCATCAGCGCCGCCGCGAGCCCGGCGCCGTCCGCGTACCCACCCGCAGCCAGCACCGGGAGCGGGGCCACCGCCCGCGCGACCTGCGGCACAAGCACCGCCGACGCGACGAGCCCGACGTGCCCGCCGCCCTCGGTTCCCTGCGCGACGATGAGATCCGCTCCGGCCTCGGCTGCCAGCCGCGCTTCGGCGAGCGTCGCGACCATGTGCACCACGACCGCGCCGGCCTGGTGCGCCCGGCCGAAGATCTCGCCGAGATCCTGCTCGGCGGACGGCCACGCGGTCGACAACACCGCCGGCCGCGCCGACAGTACCGCGTCGATCGACTCCCCGCAGTCGAAGAGCAGCAGGTTGAGCCCGAACGGCCGGTCGGTCAGCCCGCGGATCTGGCTGGCAACGGTTCCGATCTCCCCCGGCGCGATGTCGCTCACGCCCATGATGCCCAGGCCTCCCCCGTTGGACACCGCTGCAGTCAACCTCGGGTCGGTAGCCCCGCCGCCCATACCCGCCAGCACGACGGGATGATCGATCCCCAGCAGCGAGCAGGCACGTGTGCTGATCATCGGCTCCCCTCTCCGGTCGGCTCCGCCAATTATCACGCGCCGACCCAGCTGAGCCCGCGGCACGGCCCGCGCCCGGCTTACCCGCCAGGTCCCGGCGGCCGAGCCCGCGGTGCGGGGTATGGAGCCTTCGGGAGGACGCGATGGAACCGAGCGTGACCGGGACACTTGATGAGGCATACCAGCGGCTGCACGCTACCGG
>DAITAE010000722.1:0-2161 GCA_036824445.1 Streptosporangiaceae bacterium
GCCATGCGTGGCTTCCCCCTTGCGTTGTCGTTGTTCCCCGCTGCCGGACCGGCGCCGGGGTTGATGCTAGCCGAGGGTGGCGACGAGGATCGCCTTGATGGTGTGGAGACGGTTCTCGGCCTGGTCGAACACGATGCTAGCGTCCGACTCGAATACCTCGCCGGTCACCTCCAGGCCGGAGGTCATGCCGGTGTGCTCCATCATCTCCCGCCCGACCACCGTGTTCATGTCGTGGAAGGCCGGCAGGCAGTGCATGAACTTGACCGCGGGGTTCCCGGCCTTCTCCAGCAAAGCGCCGTTGACCTGGTATGGCGTGAGAAGCCGGACGCGATTCGTCCAGACGTCCTTGGATTCGCCCATCGACACCCATACGTCGGTGTGGATGAAGTCGACTCCCGAGACCGCTTCCGCGGGATTGTCGGTGATGGTGATGCGCGCGCCGGTGCGGCGGGCGATGTCCTCGGCGAGCTGAACGACGTCCTTGGGCGGGTGCAGCTCGTTCGGCCCGGCGAGCCGGACGTCGCTGCCCATCAGCGCGCCCATGACCAGCAGGGAGCGGCCCATGTTGAAACGGCAGTCTCCGACAAACGCGTAGGCGATCCCGTCATAGGGCTTGTTGCTGGCCTCATGCATGGTGAGGAAGTCGGCGAGCACTTGGGTGGGATGCCACTCGTCGGTCAGCCCGTTGTACACCGGCACACCGGCGTTAGCGGCGAGCGACTCGATATCGGCCTGCTTGTTCCCCCGGTACTCGATCGCGTCGTACATCCTGCCGAGGACCCGCGCGGTGTCGGCGATCGATTCCTTGTGCCCCAGCTGGGAGCCGGACGAGTCAAGGTAGGTTACGTGCGCGCCCTGGTCGTAGCAGGCGACCTCGAACGCCGACCGCGTGCGGGTGGAGGTCTTCTCGAAGATCAGCGCGATCTCCTTGCCCTCGAGCCGCTTCACCTCGTTGCCGGCGTACCTCGCCATCTTGAGCGCCTCTGAGAGCTTGAGCAGATAGCGCAGCTCACGCGGCTCGAAGTCGATCTCCTTGAGAAAACTTCGGTTCTTCAGATTGAACGCCATGGAAAGGCTCCCGGTGAGATTCAGAACGCGGCGTCGCGCTCGATCGGGCAGGTCATGCAGTGGCCACCGCCGCGGCCCGTCGTCCCACTGCTCGCGCTCGGCCTCGAAGGAGTCGCCGCCGGTCTCGATGACGCGCATCTTATCCAGGCCCAGCGTCGCCACCCGCCAGAGCAATGACCGATCTCGCACACGGGCGGCCCTCGTCGCGGTTCCGCCTGCCCGCCGGGCAGTGACCGCTAATATCGATCATGCACGCGATCGCGGCGGCCTCATCGGCGGCGCAGTACGGCGCCGGGGCCTACCTGGCCGTCTTCGCGCTCATGGCGCTGTCGTTCGCCGGGATACCAGCGGTCGGCGCGGCGATAGTGGGCTGGGCCTCCGTCCTGGCCAGCCAGGGAAAGCTCAACATCGTCCTGGTGCTGATCGTGGCGGCGCTGGGCGCCGAGGCCGGTGGCCTGCTCGGCTACCACATCGGTGACCGCTGGGGCCGCAAGCTCCTGGACCGCCCGGGCCGCCGCGGAGAACGGCTGCAGAAGGTCGTCGCAGCGGGCGAGAGGGTCTATGCGAAATGGGGACGCCTGGCCGTCTTCTTCACCTCGACCATGGTCTCCGGCATCTTGCGGATGAAGTACTCCCAGTTCGTGGTCTGGAACTTCGTCGTCGGGGCGGTCTACGTGCTGTCCGTCGGGCCCGCCGCCTACGGGGCGGGAAAGGTCTCGTCCGGCGAGCAGAACGGGGCGAGCCTGGGCGCGGCGGCGGCCGGGCTGGCGATCGCGGCCGGGTGCGTCACGCTCGCGGCGAGGTATTACCGCCGCCGCAGGGCGCGCAGGCTGCGGGCCCACACCGGCGCCGGCGAAGCCGGCCGGGGACCGGGCTGATAACTCCAAGCGGGAGATTGCGGTTGCGATGTCCGACCACGGCCGGGATGGTATGTCTATGTTCCGCTGGGTGCCCGGGCTGCAGGCTGTCTCGACCTACCGGCGCCAGTGGCTCGTCAAGGACATCGTCGCCGGGGTTGTGCTCACGACGCTGCTGGTCCCGCAGGGCATGGCGTACGCGGAGCTGGCGGGCCTGCCGCCGATCACCGGCCTGT
>DAITAE010000216.1:0-7646 GCA_036824445.1 Streptosporangiaceae bacterium
CGGGCCAGGACCGGCCGGCGCTCAGGCGTCTGCCATGATGCGGACGATGACCCGGCGGTTCGCGCGGGCCGCCGCGTCCAGGACCACGCCAAGCTCTTCTTCGCGCAGCTCTTCGGCGGCCTCGACGATGATCACCAGGGGTTCGCGGTCGTCGGGAGCGTCCCGGATGACGTCGCGGACCTCATCCGGCTCCCGTCTCAGCGCCTCGGGTGACAGCACGGACATGACGACCTCCCCGGCCTCCGGGGGCCCCAGGCGCCCATCGGCCTCGCGCGGAACGTGGTCGAGCACGACCTGGCCGCTCACGACGCTTGGTGGCGGATCCGCGCGAAGCTGGCGGTCCACCGCGCCGCCGCGCGGCAGCTGCACGATGAGGCCGGTTTCGTTCGTCATTGCCCGGCCAGCTTAACGGCCGGCCCACCCGCGCCGGCGCCGGCCCGGGCCGGATTGCGGAAATGCCTGACGTCGTGGTGATCAGCGCTTCGCGCGGTTCCTGGCGGCGAGAACGATCTGGGTCGCCGTATAGGTGCTGACGCCGAGCTTGTCTGCTATCTCGTCTGGCCGGAGTCCCTGCTCGTTGTAGATGAGCGCGAGCTTCTCCTGCTTCTCGGTCCACGGGCGGCGGGTTGCGGCCGCGGCAGCTGGCCGCCGGGCCGGCCGCGGCTCAGCACGGTGGGCGGGCCGCCCGGCCGGCTCGACGGCGCTGGGAGCTGCCTGATCACCGGATACCGAGGTGCCGAAGGAGCCGCGCCGTTGATCACGGTATCTGCCGCTGGCCAGGTCTTCGCGGGTACGCTCATCGAGGATCATGAGCTCCTCGGCCGCCTTGTTCATCCCCACGGCCACCATGGTCAGGCCCTTTGCGTTTTTCTCCTGGCACTCGCGGGCCATGCAGTAGTTGTATTTCTTCGCTCTCTCGGGATGCAATTCTGTCCCGCACGTGATGCACTGCGCCATTATCTATTCTCAAGTCAGCAGAAACGTTCATCAGGAAAACGCCGGCGACACCCGCACTGTTCCCGCGGCGCGAGCGGGCCCGCCGGAAAGCCTCCAATCGGTTGCATAACGTGATGGAACCAGCTCCCGGACGCGCGCGAGGGCAGGATCGGGCCGCAAGCACGGCCGCAGGCGCAGGCTCGATCGAGACCGTGGCGATTCATCGGGGTGGGGGGTAGGCGCGTCAGTGGGAAATGAGAGATTCTTGAAGTTGTCAAGGAGGGATGACCATGTCCGCACCGTCCCCAGAGCCTGATCAGCCATCCCTGCCGTCGGCTGCGCCTGGCCGCCCCCCGTCCGCCCGGCCGCCGTCCGCCCGGCCGCCTTCCGCCCGGAAGGGCAAGGCGGACGCCGGAAAGGTGGCGATGGGAGTGGCATTGATCTTCAGCACCCTGGCCGCTTTGGTTGTCGGCATCGTCATCGGCAGCGCCGCCAGAAAGCGGATCCAAAGGCTGGCGCATCCCTACCCGTGAACCGGTCAGTGGCCGAACTCGCGTCCTGACCGTTCCGGTGCGCCAGCGGCGAAGCGGCCCGGCCGGTACGGCGCGAGGTCCGCGGCCGGCGTGCCGCTGACGAGTTCGGCGGTGATGAGCCGTGCCAGGTGCGCGGCGAGGGTTACGCCGCTGTGCGTCACCGCCACGTACAGGCCGTCGGCACCGGGAAGCCATCCCACGATGGACTGACCGTCGGCCGGCATGGGCCGTACGCACACGCGGTAACCGGCGACGGCGGCGCCGGCCAGGCCGCGGACCGCGCGGCGCGCGCGGCGCAGCAGCTCGTCCGCCCAGCGCCGCAGGTCCGCCTCCGGGGTATGCAGGTCCACCGCTGCGTCGGGCGCCTCCAGGTGCACCAGCCCGCCGGCATGGGGCCGCAGGTACACATCCGGGGCGTGCACCACCCGCGCCGGGCCGGGCGGTTCCACCGGCCCCGCCAGTACCACGAGCCCCGGCGCCGCCGCACCCGGCCCCGCCCACGGGACAAGCGGCACCGGGCACGCCGCGCCGGCCAGCGCGGTCAGCTCAGGAACCCAGCGCCCCGCGCAGCACACCACCGGATCCGCCGGTATCGGCTGACCAGCGGCGGTCCGCACCACCCGCACCGCGCCGACGCCGTCGTCCAGGCCGGTCACGCGTCCCGGCTCACCGGTCAGCACGGTGACCCCGTGCTGGGCCGCCAGCCCCACCAGCTGGCCGACCAGCGGCTCGGTGAGCAGGTAGCCCTCCTCCGGAAACCACGCGACCTTGGGCACCGTCGCCGGCAGCCGCAGCGACGGCTCGAGCTCGACTGCCTCCGCGATGTCGACGAGGCGCGCGGGGTACCCACACCCGGCGAGCCTGCGCACCCGCGCGGCGAGCCGCGTGTGCCCGGGCGCACTCCCGGCCCACTCGATGTTCCCGGCGGGCCGGTACCACGCCGCGCCGCCGAGACTCGCCGACAGGTCGGCCCACGCCCGCATCCCGGCGTGGTTGAGGTCATGGTAGGCACGAGGTGCCTTGTCGTTGGCGTTCAGCCAGGCAAAGCTCGACCGGGTGGCGGCGCGGCCGGGCTGGGCCCGCTCCAGGAGCGTCACCTCGACGCCCGCCTCGGCCAGCCGGGCCGCCACGCACGCACCGAGCACCCCGGCGCCGATCACCACACACCGACGCGTCCTGGGCATCTGCCGCCCCTTCGCTGTTGCCTGGACCCCGAGCCAGTGTCCGGCGGCGGCGCCCGGTAGGTAAAGATGGCCTCATGCTTGATCACCTTTCAATCCAGTGCGCCGACATGGCCGCGAGCGCCGCGTTCTACGACACCGTTCTGGCCCCGGTCGGTGGCCGCCGGGTGATGGACTTCGGTGAGGTCATCGGCTTCGGTGTCCCGCCCATGCCAGATTTCTGGATCGGCAAGCTGACCAGCGGCGAGGGGTTCCGTGAGTCGCACATCGCGTTCACGGCGCCCGACCGGGCCGCGGTACGGGCCTTCTTCCAGGCGGCGGTCGGCGCCGGCGCCGAAGTGCTCCACGAGCCCCGTGTCTGGCCCCAATACCACCCCAACTACTACGGCGCCTTCGTGCGTGACCCTGACGGCAACAACGTCGAGGCCGTCTGCCACGCCCCGGAGTAACGCCCGGCGGCAGCGGGGCCCGATGCGGAATGGGCCCGCCGTGCCGGAACGAGGCCGACGGACCGCGGTGGATCGTCACTCCGTTGCTTTCCCGGCGGTCCCTGTGACACCCTGCCCGTGTCGTCACCGACGTGACGCCCGGCGCTAGGCCCAGCTCACCGCGGCTCCTGCCGCGGGCGCCCCGGCCGGCCCGCGCAGGGCGCGATGCTCACCATCCCGGAGGGTCCAATGCCCAGGACACCGAGGATTTTCGGCCTGGTGGCGATGATCGCCACCGTCACCCTGCTCGGAGCTGCCTGCAGCAGCGCTTCCAGCCCGGGTGCACAGCACGCGGTCAAGCAGGGGGGAATTCTCCGCATCGGGACGACCGAGGGCATCGACTCGCTCAACCCGTTCGTGGGATTCAACCAGGACGCCTACTCCACGTGGTTCTACATCTATCCCTCGCTGGTTCAGTACGACCTGCACAGCTACAAGTTCATCCCGAACTTCGCCAGGAGCTGGCAGACCTCTCCCGACGGCCTGACCTGGACGTTCCACCTGGTTCCGAACGCGAAGTGGTCGGACGGGAAGCCGCTCACGGCGGCCGACGTGGCGTGGACGATCAACACCATGGTCAAGTACCAGAACGGTGCCGCCGGGTACTGGGCGGGGAGCGTCGCCCACCTGGCCAGCATGAAAGCCACGGGCCCCACCACGGTCGTCGCCACGTACAAGGAGCCGGTGGCGAACGTGCTGTCGAACCTGGGTCTCGTCCCCATTCTTCCCAAGCAGGTCTGGGGACGGTACGCCACGGGCAACGGCAGCGGCCTGAAGAGGAACCCGAACACGCCCACCGGCGGCAAGCCGCTCGTCGGCGCGGGGCCATTCGTCCTGGTCAAGTACACCCCGCATGCCGTGTCGCTGTTTAAGCGGAATCCCACGTTCTATGGGACCAAGCCCCATCTGGACGGCTTCGGGCTCCAGTTCTTCGACAGCCCGGACGCCATGGTCACGGCCCTGAAGGGCGGCCAGCTGGACGCGATCGAAGACCTTCCGCCCACCGCCGTGGCCGCGGTCAAGGCCGCCGGGCTTCACGTCTCCATAGGACCAGCTCTTGAGTTCCGGGACTTCATCTTCAACTCCAACCCGCGCAAGCCCCAGCACCGCGAGCTGCTGAACCCGAAGGTGCGGATGGCGTTCGAGTACGCGATCAACCGGCAGCAGATCGTGAAGACCGCCTGGCTCGGCTACGCCACGCCCGGCAGCACCATCGTTACACCCGCGGAGATCACCAACGGCGTCCACTGGCACGACTCGTCTATCAAGCCGCTGCCGTTCGACCTGGCCAAGGCGAACCAGATCCTCGACTCACTGGGGTATGCGCGCGGGGCAAACGGGATCCGGATGGCGAACGGCCACCCGATGTCCTACACGGTCATCTTCGCGCACGCGGAGATCGGCCCGGGCAACCGCGCCTTCCTGATCATCCAGTCGGACCTGAGGCAGATCGGGGTGCAGCTTCGCCAGCAGTCACTGGACGACACGGCGGCGTTCAACGCGGTCGGCGCGCCGAACTTCAAGTACCTGAACTTCGACCTGGCCATGTGGGACTGGGTCCCGGGCATGGATCCCGACTTCATCCTGAGCATCCTCGGCTGCAACCAGTACGGGAGCTGGAGCGACACGGGCTACTGCAACCCCGCCTACGACAAGCTCTACCAGGAGCAGGGCGTTGCGGTGAATCTCCAGAAACGGCGCCAGATCGTCAACCAGATGCAGCAGATGATCTACAACCAGCGGCCCTACATCGTGCTCACCAACGACGACCAGATCGACGCGTGGAGCACACACTTCGCCGGGATCGTCGAGTCCCCGCAGAGCCTGTTTAACTCGCTGTCACTGCAGAGCCTGGTGTCCGCGTACCAGACCTAGACCGCCACCCGGGCGGCCGGAACCGGCCGGGACGTCGGCCGTCGTCCTCATCGGAGGAAAGGGTTGCGCGGGCGCTTTCGCCCGGCTGTGTCACGGGCCGGTGCGGTACCTCGTCTCAGAGTGCGAACCCGGCCCGCAGCGGGCCGGGCGGTACCGTGCAGGGAGGCACGATGCGAGTCTTCGTCGCAGGAGCGGCCGGCGCCGTCGGGCAGCAGCTGCTGCCCCAGCTGGTCGCGCAGGGACACCAGGTGACGGCGGCGACCAGGACCCCGGCCAAGGCGGGGCGGCTGCGTGAGCTGGGCGCGGAGCCGACGGTGGTCGATGGCCTGGATGCCATGGCCGTCGGTGAGGCGGTCGCCCGAGCCGAGCCCGATGCCGTCATCCACCAGATGACGTCGCTGGCGGGAGACGTCGACATGCGTCACTTCGACCGGATGTTCGCCGTCACCAACCGGCTACGGACCCAGGGAACCGATCATCTGCTGGCGGCGGCCGCCGCGGCCGGCGCCCGGCGGTTCATCGCCCAGAGCTACACCGGCTGGCCGAACATCCGGGAGGGCGGCCCCGTGAAGACGGAGGACGACCCGCTCGACCCGAACCCGCCCGCGGCGCAGCGGGAATCGCTCGCCGCGATCGAGTACCTGGAGCGGGTGGTTCCGGCGGCGCCGATGCAGGGGATCGTGCTGCGATACGGGTCCTTCTACGGCCCGGGCGCCTCCGACGCCTTCGTCGACCTCGTCAGGAAGCGGCGGCTGCCGATCATCGGCGACGGCGCCGGGGTCTGGTCGTTCCTGCATATCCACGATGCCGCCGCGGCGGCGGTCGCCGCGCTGGAGCACGGCCGGCCAGGCGTCTACAACGTGGTGGATGACGAGCCAGCCAGGGTCGCGGAGTGGCTGCCGTTCCTCGCGCAGGCGGTCGGCGCGAAGCCGCCCCGCCGGGTACCGGTGTGGCTCGGGCGGCTGGCCGCGGGGGAGGTGGCGGTCTCCGCGATGACGCAGATCCGCGGCTCGTCGAACGCCCGGGCGAAGCGGGAGCTCGGCTGGCAGCCCGCGTGGCCGAGCTGGCGGGAGGGCTTCGCCCGGGGCCTTTCCGACGCCGAGCCAGCACGCGGCGCGACGGGCCGGAGATGACCACAGCCGAGATCTATCAGCGGCTCCGGCCGCTGATGTTCTCGATCGCCTACCGGATGCTTGGCAGCGTCAGCGAGGCCGAGGACATCGTCCAGGAGGCGTTCCTGCGCTACCACACCACGCAGGAGCGGGCCGAGATCGACTCACCGAAGGCCTACCTCTCGGCCGTGACCACCCGGCTGTGCATCGATCACCTGCGCTCGGCCCGGACCCGCCGCGAGGCCTACGTCGGCGAGTGGCTGCCCGAGCCGCTGCTGACCGGCGAAGCCGCCGATCCGCCGGGCCGTGCCGAGCAGGCCGACTCGCTGTCCATGGCCTTCCTGCTGGTACTGGAGCGGCTGTCCCCGGTGGAACGGGCCGTGTTCCTGCTGCACGACGTCTTCAGCTACGGCTACGAGGAGATCGCGCGCATCGTCGGCAAGAGCGAGGACAACTGCCGCCAGCTGGCACTGCGTGCCCGGCGCCACGTGACCGAGCACAAGCCCAGGTTCGAGGCCTCCCGGCGCAAGCGGGAAGAACTCGCCGCCCGGTTCTTCAGCGCGGTGGGGGGCGGGAACATGGACGACCTCGTCTCCATGCTCGCCGCGGACGTCGTGGTCTACGGCGACAGCGGCGGAATCAGCCCATCGTGGCCGCGTCCCATCGCCGGGCGCGACCGCGTGGTCCGGCTCATGTCGGGCCTCAGCGGCCAGATCCGGCAGCTCGGGATCACGGCCAGGCGCGTCGAGATCAACGGGCAGCCCGGGGCGATGTTCCTCGATCCGGCCGGCCGCCTGACCAACGTGTTCGTCCTCGACATCGCCGACGGACAGATACAAACGGTTCGCTCGGTCATCAATCCGGGGAAGCTGCACCACCTCGGGCCGCTCGCCGACATGGCGGGCCTGCGCCGTCAGCTGCACCAGCGGGACTAAGCTGCGGCCCCCAGGTGCGTCATCGCGACTGGGGCAGCTTGACCGAGCCGGCCCGGGGGATGGGCGCGGAAGGCGGCGGGACGACCGGCCCGATGTCCCCGTCCGGCGCCTCGTCCAGGTCCACGATCACCGGGGCGTGGTCGCTCGGGGCGGTGCCCTTGCGCGCCTGGCGATCCACCCATGCCGCGCGCACCCGGCCGGCCACCGGGGCCGTGGCCAGCACCAGGTCGATCCGCATCCCCAGGTCCCGGTGGAACATTCCGCCCCGGTAGTCCCAGTAGGTGAACACCCGCTCGGCCGGCCAGCGGTCCCGCACGACGTCGCGCAGGCCGAGCTCCTGCAGCTTGGCCAGGGCGGCCCGCTCCGGCGGCGTGACATGGGTCTGGCCGACGTAGGCCTCCGGGTCGAACACATCGGCGTCGGTCGGTGCGATGTTCATGTCCCCGCAGACGATCGTGGCCTCCGGGCCGTCGGCGAGCTGGTCGCGCAGCGCGGCCAGCCAGGCGAGCTTGTACTGGTAGTGCTCCGAGCCCGGCACCCGCCCGTTCGGCACGTACACCGAGTGCACCCGGATCCCGCCGCAGGT
>DAITAE010000723.1:0-2157 GCA_036824445.1 Streptosporangiaceae bacterium
CCGCGGCCCGGGCGCTCGCCGCCGAGTTCGGCTCGCTGGACGTGATCGCCGCCGCACCCGCCGAGCGGCTGGCGGCCGTGGACGGTGTCGGGCCGACCATCGCCGCTTCCCTGGTCGACTGGTTCGGCGTGGACTGGCGTGTGGCGATCGTGGACAAGTGGCGCGCGGCCGGCGTGCAGTTCGGGACGGCGCGGGCCGAGGCCGACGGTGAACCGGGTGGCTCAGGCGGTGCGCGGCCACTGGCCGGCGTCACGGTGGTGATCACGGGCACACTGGCGGGGTTCACCCGGGACGGGGCCGCCGAGGCGGTGACGGCACGCGGGGGCAAGACGGCTTCCTCGGTGTCGAAAAAGACCAGCTTCGTGGTGGCCGGCGAGAATCCGGGCTCCAAGTACGACAAGGCGCTCACCCTGGGTGTGCCGGTCCTGGACGAGGCCGGGCTCCGCCTGCTGCTGGAGGAGGGCCCGGAAGCGGCAAGCGCCGCCGCCCAGGCCTCGTGATCATGACCTGTTTAACCGGTCGGCTCCGGCAGGACGGGCCCCTAGGATGGCTGTCATGCCGATCGCCCGCGATGACGTTGCCCACCTGGCCCGGCTCTCCCGCATGGACCTGGCCGAGGCGGAACTGGACCACCTGGCCGCTCAGCTCGACGTGATCATCTCTGCGGTGGCGCGGGTGCAGGAGGTTGCCGTCGAAGGCGTCCCGCCCACCTCGCACGCGGTGCCCCTGGTCAACGTGTTCCGCGACGACGTGGAGTGGCCGTGCCTGAGTGCGGAGGAGGCGCTCGACCAGGCTCCGGCGGTGGAGCAGCAGCGGTTCCGCGTCCCGCGCATCCTGGCGGAGGACTGATCGTGGCTGGTGAGCTGACCCGGATGAGCGCGGCCGGGCTAGCGGCCGCGATGGCCGCGGGCGAGGTGTCGGCGCTGGAGGTCACCGACGCGCATCTGGCCAGGATCGGCGAGGTGGACGACGCCGTCCACGCCTTCCTGCACGTCGCGGTGGACGGGGCGCGTCGGGCCGCCCGGGCGGTCGATGAGCGGCGCGCCGCCGGTGAGGTGCTGGGCCCGCTGGCCGGCGTGCCGCTGGCGCTCAAGGACGTTTTCACCACCACCGACATGCCGACCACGTGCGGGTCGGCCATCCTCAACGGCTGGCGTCCCCCCTATGACGCGACGGTCACGCGGCGGCTGCGGCAGACCGGGGTGGTGATACTCGGCAAGACCAACATGGATGAGTTCGCGATGGGTTCCTCCACCGAGAACTCGGCGTTCGGTCCCTCGCACAACCCATGGGACCTGAGCCGCGTGCCAGGTGGCTCTTCCGGCGGTTCCGCAGCGGCGGTCGCCGGCTTCGAGGCGCCGCTGGGGATCGGCACCGACACCGGCGGGTCGATCCGCCAGCCGGCGGCGGTGTGCGGGGTGGTCGGGGTGAAACCGACCTACGGCGGGCCGTCCCGGTACGGAGTGGTCGCGTTCGCGTCCTCCCTCGACACCCCGGGCCCGCTGGCCCGCACCGTGCTCGACGCGGCGCTGCTGCACGAGACGATGGCCGGTCACGACCCGTGCGATTCCACCTCCGTGAACGCGCCGGTGCCGCCGGTGGTCGCCGCAGCCCGGCAGGCGGACGTGAGCGGGCTGACCATCGGCGTGGTGCCCGAACTCGGCGGTGAGGGCTATCAGCCCGGCGTGCTGGCCCGGTTCGGCGAGGCGGTCGACCTGCTCGAGTCGCTGGGCGCGAAGGTGGTCGAGGTGTCGTGCCCGCACTTCAGCTACGCGCTGCCCGCCTACTACCTGATCGCGCCCAGCGAATGCTCGTCCAACCTGGCCCGGTTCGATGCGATGCGGTACGGCCTGCGGGTGGGGGACGACGGCACCCGCAGCGCGGACGAGGTGATGTCGCTGACCCGGGCGCAGGGCTTCGGCGCCGAGGTCAAGCGCCGGATCATGCTCGGCACCTACGCCCTGTCGAGCGGCTACTACGACGCGTACTACGGCAAGGCACAGCAGGTGCGCACCTTGATCATCAGGGACTTCCAGGCCGCGTTCGAGCAGGTGGACGTGCTGGTGTCGCCGAGCACGCCGACCACGGCGTTCCCGCTCGGCGAGCGGGTGGACGACCCGCTCGCCATGTACGTCGCCGACCTGTGCACCATCCCGT
>DAITAE010000217.1:0-7639 GCA_036824445.1 Streptosporangiaceae bacterium
TCGGCATCGGCTCTCTCCTCGGTCAGTCGTCGTCCCGGCTGGGCGGTCACCGGGTTCGGCGGTGGCCCGCGGCTCAGCGCTGGCCGCCGTTCCGCCGGTCATCTGACACGAGCGGATGTCCCGAACGCTTTGCGAACGCTGGCGATCTTAGCGTTGCTGACCTGAATGTCCGTGGCGTTGCCTGCGCTGCGACCGCGCCGGTGTCCCAACTGCCGCGGGCACAGCTCGTTATGCAGAAAAGGAGCCTTTGATGACAACCGCCCTATCGCTCGAAGAGGTGAAGACGCGGCAGCAGAAGACCTGGAGCAGCGGTGACTACGGGAAGGTCGCGTGGATCACCGTCCCGCTGGCCGATGCCCTGTGCGAGGCAGCCGACCTGCGGCCCGGCTCGACCGTGCTCGACGTGGCGACCGGCACCGGCCATGTCGCGCTGGCCGCTGCCCGGCGCTTTTGTGCCGTTACCGGGATCGACTATGTGCCTGCCCTGCTGCAGGAGGCGCGCGCCCGGGCCGATGCGGAGAACCTGCGGGTGGAGTTCCGGGAAGCCGACGCCGAGCAACTGCCCTGCGCGGACGCATCCTTCGACTATGTGCTTTCGGCCATCGGAGTGATGTTCACCGCCGATCACCAGCGGGCGGCAGACGAACTGCTGCGGGTGTGCCGCAGAGGCGGTGTGGTAGGCCTGGCGAACTGGACACCGGCAGGGTTCGTCGGGCAGATGCTCAAGCTCGCCGGGCGCCATGTCCCGCCGCCGCCTGGTGTCCTCCCGCCGACCAGGTGGGGGACCGAGGAGGGGATACGCGAACTGCTCGGCGCCGGCGCAGCCGAGCTGGCCTTCACCACGGCCAGCGTGCGGCAGCGTTTCCCGTCGCCGGAGTTCTTCGCCGACTTCTTCCTGGACTTCTACGGGCCGACGCTCAAGGCGTCCGAAGCGCTGACCGCCGAGGGCAGGGGCGCGTTCCGCGACGACCTCATCGCCCTGGCCACCGCGTCGAACCGCGCGACGGACGGCACGCTGGTCAGCGACTGGGAGTTCCTGGTCACGGTCGCGACGAAGGCGTAACGGCCGCATTCTCACCACGGGGGCGTGGCAGGAGCAGCGCGGGCACCAGGGCGGCGGCGATCAGGCCCGCGGCGACCCAGAACGTTGCGGCGAAGGCATCGGCGAGCGCTGCCGCGGTGTGCGGCTGTCCGTTCTGTGACAGAGCGGCGATCGCCGTGGTGCTGCCGGGGTGGCGTGCCAGGTTTGCGGTGATGGCGTGCTGCAGGATGATCGCGAAGAGGGCGGTGCCGATGGCGCCGGCGATGCGCTGGATGGCGTTGAGCGCGCTGGTGGCCCGTGGTGTTTCGGCGCGCGACAGCGCCTGGAAGGCCGCGGCGATAGAGGGGGTGATGGTGGCGCCGATCCCGGTCCCGGTCACCAGCAGGGCACCTGACAGATACAGGTAGGAGGTGCGGGCGCCCACCTGCGTGTAGGCGAGCGTGCCGAGCGTCGCGATGGCTATCCCGGCCAGGATCACGCTGCGGGCGCCGATCTTGTCGGTCAGCCAGCCGGCCACCGGCAGCGCCAGCGCGGCTCCGACGCCTTGCGGGCCGAGCAGCAGCCCGATCTGCAGCGGGCTGTCGTGGCGGACCACCTGATAGTAGAGCGGGATGAGGATCAGCGATCCGAACAGCGCCACGATGAGCAGGAAGTTGAGCGCGGCTGCGGCGGCGAAGCCGCGGCGGCGCAGCAGGGAGACGTCGATCAGGGCGGTGCTCCCCTTGATGGTGGCGTGCCAGAAGAACAGCCCGATCAGCAGCAGGCCGGCCAGCGCGGCGACGATCGTGCGCGGGTCGCCGAAACCGCCGTGATTGCCTGCCTCGGACATGGCGTACAGGAAGACGGCGATGCCCGGGGAGAGCAGCAGCAGCCCGCGCAGATCGAGCCGCCGGCCGAGTTGCGGCCGCGCGTCCGGCAGCAGCCGCCAGGCGGCGAGCACCGCGGCGGCTCCGATGGGCAGGTTGATGAAGAAGATCCAGCGCCAGCTGGCCGCGCCGATGATCGCCCCGCCGATAACCGGGCCGAAGACGGGAGCGAGCAGCATCGGCACGCCGATCACGCTCATCACCCGTCCCATCCGCTGCGGGCCCGCGGCCTGGGCGAGGATGGTCTGGCCGATGGGCAGGATCATCCCGGCGCCAAGCCCTTGCACCACCCGGAAGGCGATCAGCGAGCCAGCCGACCATGCGGCGCCCGCGAGCACCGAGCCGGCCAGGAACAGCAGGAGCGCGGCGAGCCAGACGCGCTTGGCGCCGAACCGCTCGGCCGCCCAGCCGGTGACCGGGATCACGGTGGCGAAGGCGAGCATGTAGCCGGTCAGCACCCACTGGATGGCCGGGATCGAGGCGCCCAGGTCGCTGCCGAGGGTAGGGATGGCGACGTTGACGACCGTGAGGTCGAGCACCGTCATGATCGTCCCCAGGATGACGACCGCAGCGAGCACGAGGATCTCGCGGCTCAGCCGGTCGCTGTGCCCGTCGGCCCGGGCGGGCTGGGTTGTGGTTCTTGTGGTTCTGCCCAGTGTCATCGTGGCCTCCCAGGAGGTAGGCTGGTTATACCCTAAATATAGGGTAGATCTAAATTTAGAGCAACTCTACCTTAGGATCGGCGCATGGGGCTTCGCGAGTTGAAGAAGGAGCAGACGCGGCAGCTGATCGCCGACACCGCGTGGCGGCTGTTCGCCGACCGGGGGTTCGACCGGGTGACTGTCGCCGAGATTGCGCGGGAGGCGCAGGTCGCGGAGGCGACGGTCTTCAACTACTTCCCCACCAAGGAGGACCTGTTCTACTGGCGGCTGGAGGCCTTCGGCATGCGGCTGGCCGACGCGGTCAGCGCCCGGCCGGCTGGCGAGCCGGTGCTCGCCGCGTTCCGCCGTGCCCTCATGGACGAGGGCGGGCTGCTCACACAGGTCGAAGCCGGCGATCCGGAAGCGCTCGCACGGCTCCGCACGGTCAACCGCGTGATCGCTGACAGCCCAGCCCTCCTCGCACGCGAACAGCAGGCGATCACCCGCAACGCCGCTGCCGTCGCCGCGCTGCTGGCCGCCGAGGCCGCTACGCCCGCCGCGACCGGTACGCCGGCCGCGACCGGTACCCGCGCCGGGAGCGGTACGCCCGCCGAGGCCGGTACGCCCGCCGACGACCTCCGCCCGCAGGTGGCGGCCAACGCGCTGCTGGGAATGCACCGGGCGCTGATCGACTACGTGCGCCGCCGGGTTCTGGCCGATGATGAGCCGAGGGGGCTCGCCGCTGATATCCGCCGGCTCACGACCGAGGCCTTCACGCTGCTGGAGCACGGCCTGCGCGACTACGCCGCCAAGCCATCCGCCCCAGCGGCCAGCCCGCGCTGATGGCGGGGGCAGCCCGCATCCGGCGATGGGACCGACGTGGCGCCGGCCGCTGAAGCAAGCGGACCGGAGACGCGAGCCGCGGTGGGTCAGAGCTTGACCTTGTAGGTGCGTTCCAGGTCCTCGATCCAGTCGTCCTGGATCGTGATGCCGTAGTCCTCCGCGAGCTGGTAGTACTCCGGGGGCGTGCCGTGCTGGGACAGGATCGGCGCCAGTTCCTCGAAGTAGCCCTCAAGCCCGGCGGGGCTGAGAATCTCGGCCACCGTCGCCGGGACGTCGGCCGTGTTCCACATGGCATGCGGGGTGCCACGGGGCTTGACCAGGTAAGCGCCCGGGCCCGCCTCCGTCACTTGGTCCCCGAGACGGATCCCGACCGTTCCCGATAGCACCAGCGAGAACTCGTCCTCGCGGGAGTGATTATGCGGCTTCACCAAGGTCCCGGGGGGAATCGTCACCTCCAAGACGGCCAGGCTCCCGCCGGTGTCGGCGCTCACCACCTTGTAGCTGAACCGGACGCCGAACAGCATGACCGTCTTGCCCTGTCCGGGCGTCACGAGCTTCGGAATGAATGCCTCGGTCATAACGGACCTCCTCGTGATCGGGCTGACATGGCGCAGCAGGTGCCGGGCGGGTCAGGGACCGGCGGGTCAGGAACCGGGCGGCAGCGTGACCCCGAAGCCGCGGGCCGCGAGCCGCAGCAGCACGTGCCGCAGCGGCAGGCAGCGCGCCGCCCGGGTCGTCCGCTGTGGCGAACGCGGCAGTCCACGGGCCGC
Organism: Streptosporangiaceae bacterium; assembly: GCA_036824445.1. Classification (GTDB taxonomy): domain Bacteria; phylum Actinomycetota; class Actinomycetes; order Streptosporangiales; family Streptosporangiaceae; genus UBA9676. The sequence continues at coordinate 4,163 of DAITAE010000217.1, forward strand.
TGCCCGGCGGCCGTCCAGCGCCGCACCAGGTCGGGCACACCGTCTGCTGGTGTCATCAGATCTCCACGCACACTCGTTCGGCAGGGGCAAATATAGTGCAACACTAAACTTAGTCTTACCCTACACTTCGGCCGGGCAACCGCACGCCGGCGAGCCGGGTCAGCTCGCCGAGCAGGGCATCTTGGAAACGCTCATCGGCGGCGGCCGGGGCGGGTGCGTGCCGGCGCTGGTGATACCAGTACTCGCCACTGCCGCCCGCCTCCGGTTCGTCGCTGGCCGCGAGCCACACCTGGGTGACGTGACCGAGTTCGAGGTCGTCCGGCGCGCCCGGCCCGCCCATCCTGGTCGGCACCCACCCCGGGTCGACCGCATTGCTGCGCACGCCGGGCCACCGGCGCGCGACCGCCAGCGCGAGCGCGACGATAAAGAGCTTGCTGTCGGAGTAGGCCTGGACGCCGCTCCAGCGCCGCGCGGACCAGTCGATATCGCGCAAGGAGGCATCGCCGTCACGATGCATGCCGCTGGCCATGTAGACCAGCCTGGAGGGGCGGTCGATCGCGGCGGTCAGCACGTAAGGCGCCAATACATTCACGGCCAGAGTGCGCGCGTGCCCCTCTGGAGTGGCGACGCGCCGCGCGTCGATGAAGATGGCAGCGTTGTGGATGACGGCATCCATTCGGCCGATCGCATTCACCTGATCCGCCACGCGGCCGGTCTCCTCGGCACTGGCTAGATCGCCGACGACCACGCCCGCCGCCCGGACTGCGAGGTCGTCCACGCTGGCGGCACGTGCCGGGGTTCGTGCGTGCAGCACGACCCGGTGCCCGTCGTCGAGGAGGGTTCGGGCGGCTGCCCGGCCGAGCCCGTCGGTCGATCCGGTGATGAATATGCGCGCCATGCGTCGCTAGTCCTTCCCTGTCGTGCACTCTCGTGGCCAGGGCCTGGCGGCGCTGCATCTGACGTCGGCGGTTCTTGCCCTGCTTCGTTCAGCAGTCGCAGGCTTGCCGGGATGATCGGCGCGTTGCAGGCCGTTCTCGTCCCGCCGCCGCTGGCTGTCCTTCGCCCGGCACGCCGCAGCGGCTGGTTCGTCACCGGGGAACACGAACTGTCCTACCAGCTTCTTAACGTAGGCGCCCGATCTGTTGCATGGCCGGTCACGGTCGCTGGCGGGTCTTGGCTGCCGGGGGAGGAGCTGGCCGCCATGAAGATCGCGTTGCTGGGAACCGGTTTCGGCCAGGCCCACGCCGCCGTCTACGCGCCGAACGCCGATTATTTGCCTGCGCGGGCTGATTGGATCATTGCGTTGTCTGCGTACAGGTCATCCTTTAGGGCGCAGTGCGCTGCTACCACTGGTTCTGCGCATGCCGCCACTCGCAAAGCGGACCGTCGGGGGCTGACTGCTGGGAGCTGCTCAGCCCGTATTATCGGCGGCCTGCTCGGTGGCCAGCCGCTCCAGCCGCTCGGCCATGCCATGGCGCCGGGCCTGCCACAGCCCGAACTTCGCGAGCAGGCCGTTCAGCACAAGCAGCGTGTTCTTGCTGGGCGGCGCGACGAATCCCTTGGAGGTGTGCGGCGCGTAAACCACGGAGTCCGCGCTGACCTGCAGCCAGCCGGTGAAGATCCGGGTGCTCAGCCCGACCAGCTGCGGCCGGTAGGCGTGGGTGAGCAGGCCCGCGCGGCGGCCGCCCGGCGGGAGCAGCCCGGCCGCCACCACCAGCCGCAGGCCCGCTCGGTCATGCCCGGCGATCTGCACGGGCACGATGACGGGGAAGCCGTCGGCGCCCCGGTAGGCCAGCACCCGGTGCGGCAGCGTGGCGATCCGCCCAGCCGCCTTCGCCACGTCAACACGCGGGCCGGTGCCGTATTTCGGCGGCGGCTGCGGATCAGCGGGACCGGGCCAGGGCGCCCCGGTCACCTCCATGTCCCCTGAGGCACCCAGGTCCGGCCAGGCGGCGACGCGCCGGACGGCGATGTCGATAACGACCCGCTCGGTGTAGTACTCGCGCAGCAGCCGGTCCCACACCGGCCCCCGCACCACCTTCCCGAGATAGCGCTCCACCTGCGGGGTCAGCGCCTCCAGCCGCGCACGCGACGGCCGGAGGTCCACCGTGGCCGTGCCCTGAGCCAGCAGGAACATCGGGCTCGCCGAGAACCCGTGCTCACGCGTGTGAAACGCCAGCGCGACGTGCGGGTCAGAGATGATCCGCTCGAGCTTCTTGCCGAAGCCCAGCGAGGTGGTGAACCCCAGCATGCCGGTGTCTCGCTGCCTGATGCCGCACGGGGCGACGGCCGTGACCACGGTGCCCTCGGCGGGCGTGATGTAGGCGGCGGCCGCGGTGAGGTCACCCCTGACCACGTCGTCGGCATCGTCAGACCAGCGGACCAGACCATCCATCCGACGTCTCCTTTCACGGTCTCATGCCGCAGCCGAGCATGCCGTCGGCGGCGTCGGGGATGGCGGCTGCTGCCGATGCGTCAGGCAATGACCCTGACGTTTCCGCCTGGGGTCCCTTCTGGCCCTGGGTGATGTCGAGCTCGACCTTCTGTCCTTCCTCCAAGCTGCGGTAGCCGCCGCCGGTGATCGCGCTGAAGTGCACGAACACGTCCGGGCCGCCCTCGACCGCGATGAAGCCGTAGCCTTTGTCGCCGTTGAACCACTTCACGGTGCCCTGCGTCATCTTGACCTCGTGGTTGTGCATGCGGCGCCCGCCATGGCTGGGCCGCGCTCGCCATTTGCTTTGGCCAGCCTGTCACGGAACGCGCGGCGGCTGGAAACCGTGCAAATGAAGTTCAGCCCGGACCCCACTATCGAATGCCCTGTCTTGGCGAGCGCCTGCCCTTGCCGTCTGCCGTTGACAACCGTGCGAGTAGCGGGCAGGGCCGATCACTGAGCATGGGGTTGGGGCCGGTACTTCCGCCGTGTCGCCGCCGCTGGGGCTGGCTAGGTCTGGGAGATGATCTTTTTGACGAAGCGGGTGGTGGCGGCGGGGGTGAGGGCTTCGGTGCTGAGGCGGTCCATGACGTGCAGGTAGTGGTCCAGGTCGGCGGGCGCTTGCAGGTAGAGGGCGCTGGTGAGGTGCTCGATGTAGACCACGTCGGGCAGGGCGGGTTCGGCGAAGCGCAGGATAGTGAACGAGCCGCCCGCCGCGGCGTGGCCTCCCTGGCCGAACGGTACGACCTGCAGGCTGACCTGGGGCAGGGCGGCGATCTCGAGCAGGTGGTGCAGCTGGGCGCGTATCACCTGGCGGCCGCCCACCGGTCGGCGCAGCGCTGTTTCGTCCATGACCGACCACACCCGGGGCGGGTCGGCGGCGGTGAGCAGGTCCTGGCGTTTCATGCGCAGGCTGACCCGGCTGTCGATCTCCCAGGCGGGCGCGCCCTGGTGACCGAGCATGGTGACCGCGCGGGCGTAGTCCTCGGTCTGGAACAGGCCGTGCACGAACTGCAGCTCGAAGGTGCGGATGACCGACGCGGCCG
>DAITAE010000724.1:0-2155 GCA_036824445.1 Streptosporangiaceae bacterium
TGCGGTCCGCGTGATACGGGAATGGCGCTCGGACGATCAGGCGACCGAATGCTGGTGACGATGTCTGTGTCTCCAGGGCTCACTAGAGCCCACCTCCCGGCCGGTAGTTTCGTCCTCTGCCGGGGTCTGGAGCAGCACGACGACCCCAGTTTCCCAGCATGATCGCGTTAAAGCAACCAAAGCGGTGCGGGCAGGAGGCGTCGGTTAGCCGATCCCCGACGACCAACCCGCTGCACGCTGTCCAGGTGCCGGGCGCGCGACGTCCAGGCCGGGGACTGGTCACCCCAGGGTCAAGAACGTGAGCTTTGGTCCGGGTCCAGGGAAGCCCGTTGCTGCATGCACCGTTAGGGAGAGGCCGGGCGGGGCGGCGGGGCCCATGCCCGCGGGTCGAGAGTTCCGTCGATGGTGGCCTGGGCGACATCGGTGAGGCGGCGGTTGTGGTTGCGGGCGTAGGCCCGCAACCGGGAGAAAGCCTCGGCCAGGTCGACGCCGGCGCGTTCGGAGATCACGCCCTTGGCCTGCTCGATCACCACCCGGCTGGTCAGCGCGGCGGACAGCTGGTCGTTCAGGCGCTGAGCCTCGGCGCTGGCGCGGTGCTGGACGATGGACAGGGCGGCCAGGTCGGCGAAGGCGCGGGCGACGATGACGTCGGCCTCGGCCATCGGGGTGCGGGTGGCGCTGAGAAGGTTCAGCGCGCCGAGGGTCACCTCCCGCAGCCGCAGCGGCAGGGCGAGCGCCGCGGCGAAGCCGGCTTGGAGGGCGGCGGCGGAGAACGACGGCCACCGGCCGGCCCCGGCCTGCAGGTTCTGGTGCTGGACGGGCTCGCCGGTGCGGAAGGCGTCCAGGCAGGGGCCTTCTTGCTGCTGGAGTTCGAACAGTTCCAGCAGGCGCATTGCCTCGCTGGAGGAGGCCACCAGCGCCAGGCTGCCCGCCGGGGAGGCCAGCATCACCCCGGCGGCGGAGACGCCGAGCAGGTGGACACACCGGTCTGCGACCCCGGTCAGCATGTCGACGACGTCGTAGTCGCCGGCCAGCGTGTCGGCCATCTCGACCAGCGACTTGACCACGTCGGCTTCCCGGGTCATCTCCATCACCTCCCTGAACGTCCGGCCGCCCGCCAGGGCCGCGAGCGCCGGCTGGGGCCATGCCCGCGGCATCCATCGTAGTAGCGGCCTGCCCCCGGCCCCTAGCGCGCCAGGGCGGGGTCATGGCATCTGGAGCGTGCGGGCGATCACATCGTGGGCCACGTCGGCGAGCGGGCGATCGTTGCTGAAGGCGTGCGTCCGCAGGCGGATGAGCGCCTCGGTCACGCTGATGTCCTGCTGGGCCGAGACGATGCCGGCTGCGTTGTGCACCGTGAAGTGGAAGTCGGCGCCGGCCTCCAGTTCCTCGGCCACCGTGTCAGGGGGCGCGCCGGCCTGGGCCTCCAGCACCCAGCGGGCGGCCACATCGGCGATGACCAGCGCGTCGGCGTGCTGGCCGCCGCTCAGCGGGCCGGGCGCGTCCCGGTACAAGTTGAGCGCCCCCAGACGCACCGTCCCGGCCCGCAGCGGGAACCCGAACACCGCCCGCACCCCCGCTTGCAGCGCCGGCGGGCTGAAGGCAGGCCACCGGCGGGCCACCGGATCGGCCAGGTCGGGCTCGGCCACGACCTCGTCCTGCTGGTAGGCATCCACGCATGGGCCCTCGCCGAGGGTGTACTGCAGCTCCTCGATCAGCTGGCTCACGCCATCGGTGGTGCACAGCGACCCCCGCGGTATCTCACCCGACATGAGCATGACCCCCGCCCCATTCACGCCCACGATCTCCGGGCACGCCCCGCACAACCCGGCTGAAGTCCACCCATCTCCCCCCGCGGACAACGCCGCCAGGATCCGGTGAAGCCTGTCACCAGCCATTCAGCAACACGATCCCAGGCCAGGACTTCGGCACACTGCCCGCGACCCCGTGCACTCGCCCACCTGCCGCCTCCTTCGCCTGAGAAAGGAAAGCGTCAGCAAGGACTGGACTCGGCGCCGTTCCGGGCCCGGGCAACCGGACCCTCTCACCATCCACGCTACGCCACCGGCAGCCTAACCGCAGGCCCGACCAGCGCCGGCGGCGTGGCGGTCTGGCGGAGCGTCTTCACCCGCGTGACGGCTAGCAGAGCCTGGCG
>DAITAE010000002.1:0-27595 GCA_036824445.1 Streptosporangiaceae bacterium
ACCGGTGGCGCCGCGACCGGCCAGGGTGCCCTGCCGTACGGGTAGGTCGCCATCGGCCCGGTCTCGTCGGCCTGCTCGCCCCAGTGCAGTGCCTTGTCCACGCGCTCCTCGGTGAGCCCAGAAACCTCTTCGCGCGGTGCGAGCAGTTCGAAGACCCCCCGGTCGACCTGCCAGTAACCGAGGCTGGCGGCCCGGTCGGGGTCGGTACCGAGGTAGGCGATATGCAGCCTGTCGCCGGGGTCGTCCAGCACGATGCAGGGTTCGCCGCGGAAGGTACCGAGCGGCCGCGACTCCCAGAGGGCGTCGATCTCGGCCCGGATCACCTGCTTCCGCCAGTGCCCGGTGGCCGGCTCGAAGCCGAGCTCCTCCGGTGGTGGGCAGGCCGCGAACAGGACCACCTCGAAGTTGGATGGCCCCAGGCCCACCTCATACGGCACGCCACGGTAGGTCGCCATCAGCCGGTACCGCATGGCTCATATCCCCCTTGCCGGGCGCAGCCATACCTGGCCGTCGTAGCGGGCGATGAATTCCTGAGCGCCGGACGTGATCCGGTACATCTCGGTACCGACCGGGATCGGGACCGGCAGCGTGTAGAACTCGGGGACGGTGCTGGCTGGGCCGCCCCCGTTGGGTGTCGGCGGGGGCAGCAGGGATCCGGTCATATCCAGGGCCAGCCACCGTAGGACGCAGACTTCCGCCATGTCCGGGGTGAACTCCGAGCCCTCGTAGCCAAGGGCCAGAGCGTCGTAGTAGCTCCTCGGGTCGGTGAAGGCAGAGTCCTCGGCGAGGTGCACATAGCCGGCGATCACTGATCGCTGGCCGTTCAGGTACGGCTCAACCAGACGGGGCGGGATCACCTTCTGCAATGGTGTTCCCAGCACGATCGTCCCGGACGGCTGTTCAGCCTGGGTCACTCAGTCCCCTGGAGTTGGCATGGAAGGCAGCTCAAAAGCCTCTCATATGGGAATTACCCCCTCAACCTGCTTGGGGCGAGCGCACCGGGGACGCTGGTGACCGCCCTGAATCAGCTGGCGAGAACGTTCTCGCGGACGCGCCGCGAGCCTGCCCAGGGCCGCATACTGGGACCCCGCCGTATACGGCAGCCAATCATGATCATGGGATGGCTACTGCAAGAACGATAGTGATCCCATGATCACGGTCCAGCCCCCAGCACCCTGGGCACACCTCGGCAGGCATCGGGGACGCCGATCCACGGCCGGGATCCCACTAAGGTTGAGCCGTGCCCGAGTTGATCACAGGCGGGCTTAGCGATCCCGCCGACCGTGGCGACTCCGATCCTGAGGTGGCCGAGGCCCTGAGCGCCTTCGCGGTCGGCCAGGGCAGCGAGCACGCTGCCCTGGCAGCGCTGGCCGGCTCTCGGCTGCTGGTGCCGGTCGTGGCGGTGCTGGCCGAAGCCGTGGGCACCGCCGGGCAGCCGGGTCCGGGTGACGCGGCCAGGCCCGGCCGCCACCTGCGCCGCGAGAAGGTTAGCGAGATGGCGCTGCCGACGCTGGTCGGAAACGATGGCAGGCGTGCCGTGCTCGCCTTCACCAGCCTGCAATCGCTGACGGCCTGGCGGCGGGACGCCAGGCCGGTGCCGGTCCCCGCACGTCAGGCCTGGCAGGCCGGGGTCCAGGAGGCGAGCGCGGTGGTCATCGACGTCGCCGGCCCCGTGCCACTTGCCGTGGACGGCGCCCGGCTGGCCGCCCTCGCGGAGGGCAGGCCACCGCCGCTGCCACATGAGGACCCGGACGTGCGGGCGCTGGCTGATGCGGCATTGGCGAGCGAGCCGCTGATCGCGGGGTTCGCCCTGCTGCCCGGGATGAGCGGGAGCGACCTGACGATCCAGGTGACGCTGGTCCATGGTTACGGGCCGGGACACGCCCTCGCTCAGGCGGCTATCCAGCGAGCCGTGCAACACATCGTGGCCGGCGGGGGTGGCAGGGTGCGGTGCGGGATCACGGTGACCGTCGGCATGGCCGGCCCGAATGAGAACGGCGCCGGTGCCGGGGCGGGCGGGCCGTGATGCCTGTGCCGCTGGCCGGGGGCCGCTCGGCCGCTGCGGTCATCCATCGCGGTCCCGTGGGAGGATCGGCACCATGCTGCGCTGGCTGACCGCGGGGGAGTCGCACGGGCGCGCACTGGTGGCGATCTGCGAAGGGCTGCCGGCCGGGATCGAGATCACCACCGCCGACATCGCCGCAGCGCTGGCCCGCCGCCGCGCCGGTTACGGCCGGGGTGCCCGGATGAAGTTCGAGCAGGACGATGTGGAGATCACCGGCGGGGTCCGGCATGGCCGCACGCTCGGCGCGCCGGTGGCGATCCGGATCGCGAACACCGAATGGCCGAAGTGGGAGACGGTGATGTCGCCGGACCCGGTCGCACCAGAGGTGCTGGAGGATCAGGCGCGGGGCGCGCCCCTCACCCGTCCCCGCCCCGGCCACGCCGATCTCGCCGGCATGCAGAAGTACGGGCACGAGGACGCGCGGCCGGTGCTCGAGCGCGCGAGCGCGCGCGAGACAGCCGCCCGGGTGGCGCTCGGCGAGGTGGCCAAGTCGTACCTGCGCCAGTCGTTGGGCATCGAGATTGTCAGTCATGTGGTGTCGATCGGTCACGTCTGCGCGCCCGAGGAGGCCGTGCCGGGACCCGGGGACGCCGAGCGTGTTGATGCCGATCCCGTACGCTGCCTGGACCCGGCGGCGAGCGAGGCCATGCGGGCGGAGATCGACGCCGCCCGCATGGACGGGGACACGCTCGGCGGAGTGGTCGAGGTGATCGCCTATGGCGTGCCGCCTGGGCTTGGCAGCCACGTGCACTGGGACCGCCGTCTCGACGCGCGGCTGGCGGCCGCCCTGATGAGCATCCAGGCGATGAAGGGCGTGGAGGTCGGCGACGGCTTCGCCACGGCCCGCCGGCGCGGCTCGAAGGCTCACGACGAGATCGAGGCCGGCGACGTCGGGGTCCGGCGCCGCACCAACCGGGCCGGCGGGCTCGAGGGCGGCATGAGCACGGGCGAGCCGGTGCGGGTGCGCGTGGCGATGAAGCCGATCTCCACCGTGCCCCGGGCGCTGGACACGGTGGACGTCGCGACCGGCGAGGCGGCGAAGGCCATCAACCAGCGCAGCGATGTCACCGCCGTGCCGGCGGCCGGGGTGGTGGCGGAGGCCATGATGGCGCTGGTCCTCGCCGATGCGGCTACGGAGAAGTTCGGCGGCGACTCGGTGCCGGAGACCCGGCGGAACCTGCGCGGCTACCTGGACTCGCTGGTGATCGCATGACCGGCCCCGTGCTGATCCTTATCGGCCCGCCCGGGGCGGGCAAGTCCACCGTGGGGCCGCTGCTCGCCGGGCTCCTGGGGGCGGAGTTCCTGGACACCGACACCGCCGTCGAGGAGGTGGCGGGCAAGCCCGTCGGCGACATCTTCATCTCCGACGGCGAAGCCGCCTTCCGTGAGCTGGAGCGTGCCGCCGTGGCGCGCACGATCGCCAGCCACCGGGGGATACTCGCGCTCGGTGGCGGCGCCGTGATGGACCCCGGCACCAGGCAGCTCCTCGCGGGCCAGCGGGTGGTCTATCTCGAGACGGGTTTCCGCGCCGCGGCGCACCGGACGGGCCTCGACACCCCCCGCCCGCTGCTGATCGGCAATCCGCGCGCGCGGATGAGGGAACTCCTGGAGGAGCGGCTGCCCGTCTATGAGGCACTTGCCTGGGTCAGGGTGAGCACCGACGACCGTGCCCCGCAAGAGATAGCCGACGAGATCGCCGCCACGGTCACCGCCGAGATAGCCGCGGAGACGGGCGAGGGTGCAGGCACGGCCCCTGGCTGGCCTCCCGACGGGCCCGGCCCGCCGGAGGCTCCGGATGGCCCGCCGGAGCGGGATCGGTGACCGTCACCCGGATCCAGGTCGGCGGCGAGCACGCCTACCAGGTGGTCATCGGCACGGGTGTGCTCGGCGAACTGCCCGCGCTGGTCGGGCCGTCGGCCCGCACGGTCGTGGTTGTCCATCCCCAGGGGCTGGGTGAGGTCGCCCGGCCGGTGTGCGGTGTGCTCACCGACGCCGGGTACGCGGTGCACGGCGAGGAGGTGCCGGCGGGCGAGGCGGCGAAGACGGTCGGCGTGGCGGTGGGCCTGTGGTCGCGGCTGGCCGGGCACCGGCTCACCCGCAGCGACGCCATCGTGGGTGTCGGCGGGGGAGCGACCACCGACCTGGCCGGGTTCGTCGCGGCCACCTGGCTGCGCGGCGTCCGGCTGATCCTGGTCCCGACGACCCTGCTCGCGGTGGTGGACGCGGCGATCGGCGGCAAGACCGCGGTGAACATCGAAGCGGGCAAGAACCTGGTCGGCGCCTTCCACCCGCCGGCCGGTGTGCTCACCGACCTGGCAGCGCTCGAATCGCTGTCGGCCGCCGAGTACGTGAGCGGTCTCGCCGAGGTGATCAAGGCCGGGTTCATCGCCGACCCGGCGATCCTCGACCTGATCGAGGCCGACCCGGCGGGCGCCGTGGTCCCGCACGGCAAGCATGCACGCGAACTGGTCGAGCGGGCGGTGCGGATGAAGGCCGAGGTGGTCGCGGCGGACCTGCGGGAAGCCGGGCGCCGGGAGATCCTCAACTACGGGCATACGCTGGGCCACGCCGTCGAGCGGGTCGAGCGCTACCAGATCCGCCACGGCGAGGCGGTCGCGATCGGCATGGTCTACGCCGCGGAACTGGCCCGGCTCGCCGGGCGGCTCGACACGCCGACCCTGGACCGCCACCGCCGCGTGCTCGCGGCGGTCGGCCTGCCCACCAGCTTTCTGCCGGGAGCATGGCCCGCCCTGCGGGAGACGATGGCGGTGGACAAGAAGTCGCGCGGCGGCCGGATGCGCTTTGTCGTGCTGGACGGGCTCGCCCGGCCGGCGACCCTCGACGACCCTCCCGAGGATCTGATGGCCCGCGCGTACGAGGAGGTGGCAGCGCGGTGAGGCAGGTGCTGGTGCTGAACGGTCCCAACCTGGGCCGCCTTGGCTCGCGGGAGCCGGACGTGTACGGCAGCGCCAGCTTCGAGGAGCTGGCGCGGGAGTGCCGCGAGGCCGGCCGGGAGCTGGACATGCACGTCGAGGTGCGGCAGACCGATGACGAGGCCGAGCTCATCGGCTGGGTGCACGAGGCGATCGACGGCAGGCTGCCGATCGTGCTGAACCCCGCCGCGTTCACCCACTACTCCTACGCGCTGCGCGACGCGCTCGCGATGCGGACCGCGCCGCTGGTCGAGGTGCACCTGTCCAACCCGGCGGCGCGAGAGGCGTTCCGGCACACCTCCGTGGTCGCGGCGGTGGCGGACGGCACAATCGCCGGTTTCGGCCTGATGTCCTACCGGCTCGCCCTGCACGCGATCGCCGGCATGACGGGCGGCGCCGGCCAGGCGGGGGGCGCCGGCCAGGCGGGGGGCGCCGGGCGGACCGGTGCCGGCGCGCAGGGCTGAACCGCAACGCCGTTACCCTCGGGGCACGGCGTTCGCAACGACAGCAGGCGGCGAGCCGTTACCGGAAGGCCGGTCACCATGCGCATCGGGATGTCTCTGAACTACGCGGGCGGTTTCGCAGAGACCGTGGCCGAACTCGGCGACTACGAGAAGGCGGGCCTCGACATCGTGTTCGTGCCCGAGGCCTACAGCTTCGACGCCGTCAGCCAGCTGGGTTTCATCGCGGCCAGGACGCAGCGGCTGGAGATCGCGTCGGGGATCCTCCAGCTGTACACGCGCACCCCGACGCTGACCGCGATGACCGCGGCCGGGCTCGACTACGTCTCCGGCGGCCGGTTCACGCTCGGCATAGGGGCCTCCGGCCCGCAGGTGATCGAGGGCTGGCACGGGGTTCCCTACGACGCGCCGGTCGGCCGCACCAGGGAGATCATCGAGATCTGCCGGCAGGTATGGCGGCGGGAACGGCTGGAGCACGCGGGCCGGCACTACACGATCCCGCTGCCGCCCGATCAGGGGACGGGGCTCGGCAAGTCGCTCAAGCTGATCAACCGGCCAGTGCGGGAGCGGATCCCGATCGTGGTGGCGGCGCTCGGCCCCAAGAACGTCGAGCTCGCGGCGGAGCTGGCCGAGGGCTGGGAGCCGATCTTCTACTTCCCGGAAAAGGCGCAGCAGGCATGGGGTGCCCCGCTGGCGGCGGGCCGGGCGAAGCGGGACCCCGCGCTGCCGCCGCTGGACGTGGTGGCGCAGGCGCCGCTGGCCATCGGTGACGACGTTGCCGGGTACCTGGAGCTGGGCCGGCCGTTCCTCGCCCTGTACATCGGCGGAATGGGCCCGCACCGGGACAAGGGGCGCAACTTCTACTACGAGCTGGCGGTGCGGTTCGGGTTCGAGGAGGCGGCCAGCCGCTGCCAGGACGCCTACCTGGCTGGCCGCAAGGACGAGGCGGCCGCGCTGGTCCCGGCGGAGCTGCTGGCCGGCATGTCGCTCGTCGGGCCGGAAGGCCACGTGGCGGAGCGGCTGGCGGCGCTGAAGGAGTCGGGCGTCACGACGCTCAACGTGACCCCGCTGGCGGAGACCCACGCCGACCGGGTGCGCCTCATCGAGCGCGTCCGCGACCTGGCCGCCTGAGCTCACGCACCAGCTTCGTGGGGCCGCCGGGCTTCCGGCGGCCCCACGGCGGTGCGTCAGACGGACCGTTGGTAGGCGCGGAAGGTCAGCACCGAGAGGGCGGTGACGGCGATGGCCAGCAGCGCCAGGCCGCCGCCCTGGATGAGGACCCGTGCCCAGTCAGGGCTGGCGCCCATCGCTGCCCGGCCCGCCACCAGCGCCCAGTTGACCGGGTTGCCGTCCGCGATGGTCCGCATCCAGTGCGGCATGAGCGCGGTGGCCATGAACGCGGTGGACAGGAACGTCAGCGGCAGTAGCAGGAAGGTGTTGATGCCGATGATCGTCTCCCGCTGCCGGGCCAGCATGCCCACCGTGTTCGAGAACGCGCTGAACACGATGGCGATCAGCACCGAGGTCGCGATGAGGACCACGACGCCGGGCAGGCCGCCCGGGTAGTGCGCTCCCGCCGCCCAGCCGATCGCGATGATGATGACCGACTGAACCGTGGTCATGAGCGACTGCATGATGACGGAGGCGTTGATGATCGCCGAGCGGTGCAGCGGCAGGACCAGGAACCGGTCCATGATGCCCCGGTCGATCTCCTCCAGCACCGTCATGCCGCTCCACATGCTGGTCGACAGTGCGCTCATGATCACCACGCCGGGGACCAGGTAGTCCAGGTAGGACGAGGCGCCGAAGCCTGGAAGCTCGACCACCTTGCGGAACAGGGACCCGAACAGGAACAGCCAGATCACTGGCTGGATCAGGCTGATGATCATGTAGGCAGGCTGGCGAGCGAACGCCCGCAGCTGCCGCCCGGTCATCAGCGAGGTATGGCTGGCGATGGCGGTCATCGTGCTCCTCCGTTGCTGGCAGTGCTGGCAAGGTGCTGGTCGGCGTCGGCGAAACGGCGGCCAGCGTGACGCAGGTACACGTCATCGAGCGACGGGCGCGCCACCGACGCGGCCCGCACCGGCAGGCCCGCGTCGTCGAGCGCGGCGAGGACGGCTGGCAGGGCCGCCGCGCCCTCGTCGGCGCGGGCGCTCACGTGCGCGCCGTCCATCCGGATCTCGCGCACGGCCGGCACCCGCTCCAGGACGGCCAGCAGCCGGCCGCGTTCGGCGTGATCAGCGAGTTCTACCTGCACGGCGTCGCCGTGGAGCTGCCCCTTGAGTTCGTCGGGTGTGCCCTCGGCGACGATGCGCCCCCGGTCCACGATGACAAGGTGACTAGCGAGCCGGTCGGCTTCCTCGAGGTAGTGGGTGGTCAGCAGGATGGTGAGCCCGTCGTCGGCGGCCAGCCTCCCGATCTCCTCCCACATGGCCGAGCGTGACTCCGGGTCCAGTCCCGCCGTCGGCTCGTCGAGGAACAGCACCTGCGGCCGGTTGATCAGGCCCAGCGCCACATCCAGCCGGCGCTGCATGCCGCCGGAGTAGGTGCGGACCAGACGCCCGGCGGCCCCGGCCAGGTCGAACCGGCCGAGCAGCTCGTCGGCCCTGGCCGTGAGCCGACGGCCACGCAGGCCCTGGATGCGGCCGGTCAGCAGCAGGTTCTCGCGGCCCGTGGCCATCGGGTCGGCGCCGCTGCGCTGGGCGACCACGCCGATCGCGCGCCGGACTCGCGCCGCGTGGGCACGCACATCCAGCCCGGCCACCGTCGCGGTACCCGCGTCGGCCTGGGCCAGAGTGGTGAGGATCTTGACGGTGGTGGACTTCCCGGCCCCGTTCGGGCCAAGCATGGCGAAGACCGTGCCCGCGGGAACCACGAAACCGAGCCCGTCCAGAGCCCGCACTCCCTTGGGATAGGTCTTGACGAGGCCGCGGGCCTCGATGGGGTAGTCGGCTCCGGTGCCCGCGCGGGCCCGCGCAGGTGTGCCTGCCTGAATGGTCATGTCGGCTTTCTCCCTGGTGACTGGTCGTGTCACCGGTCCACGAGGGAGCAGCCACGTATTCTTGGAGTGCTCACTCGATCTGGTCTCGCTCCCGCGGGACCGGTTCGGTGGTCATGGCCCTCGGCCGGGTGTTACCGCACTCTGCCGGGGGCCGTCTGCCGGGTGGTTAGGTCGTGCCGCCGTCCCCCTTTCCCGCGTGGTGCCCGCGGCCTGGCTGAGGCCCGTCGGCGTGGCCGCCCGGAGGATCGGCCAGGCCCTGCGGGGCGGGGCCGAATTCCGCTGGCCATTCATGCGTGTCGTGCACGTGCTGCCAGCCGTCCAGGCCGGGGAAGGTCCGGTCCTCCAGCTCGGTCACCAAACCGCGAACCCATGTCAGCTCGGCCTCGCGCATCGCGAGGTGATATTCGGCCTCCAGCATGAACAGCCGCGGCAGCCAGGTGAGCCCGTCAAGCTCGGCACGGTCATGAGCGATCGCCTGCTCCAGCGCGCTGACCCGGTCATGCAGCAGCTCCAGCGCCCTGCCGGGGCTGAGCACGGGCAGCTCCGAGAGGGCCGCCTCGAACTGCGGGTACTCCTTCACCGGAACGGCGACGAGCTCCGCCATCCAGTCGTCGAGCTCCTTGCGGCCCGCCTCGGTGATCCGGTACACGGTGCGTTCCGGCCGCCGGCCTTCCCGCCCGGCCCCCGCCGCCTCGATGAGCCCGTGCCGGGCGAGGTTGTTGACGACCGTGTACAGCGAGCCGTAGTTCAGCCTGATGCTGCGTTCCTTGCCGCGGGAACGCATCGTGGCGGCCATCTCGTACGGATGCATGGGCCCTTCACAGAGCTGGACGAGGACAGCAAGGGCCAGCGGGTTGGAGACCGCGCGCCGTCCGGCCATCTCCCCATCCCCTCCGTTAAAGGTATCGATCCGGTGACGTATATCCGCGTGCGAGTATACGGCAGCGTGTATACGTAGGCAAGCATTCGCCCGCAAGGATGTTTGTAGCGCCCGATGATGGGATGGGTGGCGCAGTTGGGAGGATGGGTGTGGCCGGCAGCGGTATGAAGGGGTAGCCCCGGTTGGGAGGATGCGTGGCCCGGTTGGACAGCCGCGTAACTGTGCGCTTGGCACGGGCCGAGGACGAGGCGGGCCTGGCTCACCTGGATGCGGTCGCCTGGACGCCCGCATCGGGGTTTCCTTCGGTCATGGCGCGGGCCAATGACCCCTTCTTCACCTTCTTCACCGACGACAGCCCGCCCGAGGCACACCTCGTGGCCGAGGTCGACGGCAGGATGGCGGGCTACATCCGGCTGAGGCCTGTCACGTCGCTGCCGGAGAGCGCGCACGTGCTCGGCATCGCGGGCCTTGCCGTCGCCCCGGGCGACCGCCGCCGGGGAGTCGCCTCGGCCCTGATCGCCGCCGCCGAGCAGCAGGCGCGTGCCCGCGGTGCGCGCAAGCTGAGCCTGCGCGTGTTCGGTACCAATGCCATGGCCGCGCGCCTGTACGAGCGGCTTGGCTTCGGAGTGGAAGGCATCCTGCGGGACGAGTTCTTCATCGACGGCCGGTATGTGGACGATGTGCTCATGGCCAAGCACCTCACCTGACCGGCCCCGTCCGGCGGTGCCGACGGGACCATTCTGGAGATCCACGAGGCGCCGATACCGGGACGCGGCAGGCCCGGTAGACTTGCTGGCCGGGTTCCCATCACCGTCGAACCGGGCATCTACCTGCCCGGCAGGGGCGGCATCAGGATCGAGGACACCCTGGTGGTGCGCCCCGGGGCAGCCCGTGACCTGCTCACCACGACCACAACCGCGACCCCGAGGGAGTTGCTTGTCCTCCAGGACGGACACGCCCTGGAGGGCTTGCCCCCGTACCCAGGAGAGACATCAGACGTGGCCACCACGAACGACCTCAAGAACGGCATGACGCTGAACATCGACGGGCAGCTGTGGACCGTCGTTGACTTCCAGCACGTCAAGCCCGGCAAGGGCGGTGCCTTCGTACGAACCAGGCTGAAGAACGTCCTGTCCGGCAAGGTGGTCGACCGGACCTTCAATGCCGGGGTCAAGGTCGAGACGGCCAATGTGGACAAGCGCGAGATGCAGTATCTCTACCGTGAGGGCGAAGACTTCGTCTTCATGGACACGCAGGACTACGACCAGCCCAGGATCCCGGCCGCCACGGTCGGCGACGCCGCCAGCTACCTGCTGGAGGAGCAGACCGCCGTGGTGGCGTTCAACAACGGGGTCCCGCTCTATGTGGAGCTCCCCGCCGCGGTGGAGCTGACCATCCGGCAGACCGACCCCGGCGTGCAGGGCGATCGCTCCACCGGCGGCACCAAGCCGGCCACCCTGGAGACCGGGGCGCAGGTCCAGGTGCCGCTGTTCATCACGACCGGCGAGAAGGTCAAGGTGGACACCCGCACCGGCGAATACCTCGGCAGGGCGTGACCTCGCGCCGTGCCCGCCCGTAGCAAGGCCCGCAAGCGGGCGCTCGATGTCCTGTTCGAGGCGGAACTGCGGGGCCAGCCGGTCCTGGATGTGCTCGCCGAGCGCGCCGCGGACGAGGCACCGCCACTCCCGGACTATGCCGCTGATCTGGTCCGGGGTGTGCATGCGCACCAGGACCGGATCGACGAACTCCTTGCCGAGCATGCGCAGGGCTGGGCGCTGGAGCGGATGCCAGCGGTTGACCGCAATATCTTGCGCATCGGGGCCTTCGAGCTGCTGTGGGCCGACGGCGTCCCGGACGCGGTCGCCATCAGCGAGGCGGTGCAGCTGGCCCGGGACCTGTCCACGGAAGGCTCACCGGCGTTCGTGAACGGGTTGCTGGCCCGCCTGCTGGAACTCAAGCCGACGCTCACACTCTGACGCGGGCGCGGACGCCCCGACCCAGGGAGGGCGGCGGCGTCAGGACGGGGCGAAACGCAGGCCGAGGCCGAACCGGCGCAGGACGGAGCGGAACCACAGCGCCGACACACCGGCCCCGGCCACCACCAGCGCGAGCGTGAGCGCGGTCGACAGCATGACGAACAGGCCGGCGGGCTCGGTCACCATCAGCACGCCGAGGCCGGCCGTGAGCACGAAGAAGATCCCAGCCCAGAGCCAGGTCGCGCCCTGGAAGAAGCGGTGCAGGCCCGGGTGATGGCTGGCGGGCTGGCGCAGGGCCACCACCTCGGCGGCGAGCCGGGCAACGAGAGGGCTGGGCCCGCGCGCGGTCCGCGCGAAGAGCACGCACATGACGAGGTTGGCGACCGGGAACTGGAGCAGGTAGAGCCAGAGCTGGCCGGTGGTGAGCACGATGGCCGTCTGGAGGGTGAGCACGGCGGCCGAGATCGTGAGCAGGCTCGGGATGCTGCCGGTAGCGATCTTGCGGATGATCGCGGTGAGCCAGGTGGCGACGAGGCCGGCCAGCAGACCGACGTCGCGGCTGTAAAGCCAGGCCGCGAGGGCTGCAGCGCCTACCGGCAGGCCGGCGGATTCGGTCACGCTCCAGAGGGCTGTGCGCAGCAGCCGGAGTGGCCGCGGGAGCTCAAGGTGCTCTCGCATGCGGGAGAGCCTAGGCGGTCGGGACGGCCGCGGGCGCCGGAACTAGAAGAGTCACCCGCGAATCCCCCTCAGCGGGGCGCGGTGCCCCGATGCTCGCGCAGGTCCAGAGCGTAAAAGACCGTGTCGTAGCGTCGGCTGCCAACGGCCACGAAGTCCTTCAGGCGGCCATACTCGGTGAAACCCAGGCTCCGGTACAGGTGCAAGGCCGCCGCGTTGTCGCCCCTGACGTCGAGCGTCAGCATCTCGACACCGGCCGCATCAGCTGACGCGATGAGGGCATGGGTCAGCGCACGCCCCACGCCCCGGCCCCGGGCATGCGCCGCGACGGCCACCCGCCGCACGTCGGCGTGCTGGCGGTGCGTCGGGCGTGCATAGCGGGTCCAGTAGCCCAGCCCGACGAGTCCGCCCGGCGACGGCCATCCGGGGCCGGGGGCCGCGTCAATGGCGGACAGCCCACCGGGCGAGACGGTGGGCTCGGCAAGGGGGATGAACGCCGCACATAGTGCGGCGTTCCCCTGGGGGGCGGCGTCGCCGACCGAACGCAGCAGCGCCGCGACCTCCGCCTCGGATGGAGGATCCACCCAGCCCAGCGCGGCCCCGTCGCGGACCAGGGTGGCAAGGATGCGGTGCGCCGCGGCCACGAATCCGGGGTCTGCCACCAGGCCAGCGGCATCGGCCACGAGCACCCCGGGCCGGCCCGGCGGGACCGGCGTCCGTGGCTCGTCGGCCGAGCCCGGTGTGCCGGGCCTTTGTGGCTCGTCCGGCGGGTACGGCTCGGTCGGCCCGTGGTGCTTCATCGAACTGCGACCGTACCAGCCGCGCCCCCGCCGGGCATTGTCCGCTTCCGGCACTACATTGGTGGGCGGACACGGGACAAGGAGGCTGCGGTGGCAGGCGACCGTCGCCCCGGAGGGGCGGTGTCCGGGCAGGGCGCCGGAAGGGCGCCGTCCGGGCTGGCCGCCGGGGGTGCGTCGGCCCGGCCATGGGGGCGGTACGACGACGCGCGGACCGCGATCGTTCGCGACACCCTCCGGGCGGTGATCCCCGCGCTGGTGGCGGAGGCCGGCCGGGGCCGGCTTGACATTCTCGACGCCGGCGGCGGGACGGGCGGCTTCGCCGTGCCGCTGGCGGGCCTGGGTCACAACGTCACGGTGATCGATCCCAGCCCCGACTCGCTCGCGGCCGCCGAACGCCGGGCCGCCGAGATGGATGTCCCGCTCACGGTGGTCCAGGGAGACGTGGCCGACCTGGCACTGGTGGCCGGCGACCAGAGCGCGGACCTGGTGCTCTGCCACAGCGTGCTGGAGTACGTGGAATCACCGGCTGACGCCATGGCGTCGATCGCCCAGGTCCTGCGGCCTGCTGGCGCGGTCAGTGTGCTCACGGCCAGCTCCGTGGCGGCGGTGATCCACCGGGCACTGGCCGGCCGGTTCGACGACGCCCGGCGGCTGCTCGCCGGGATCGGCGGCGCATCCGGCCAGCCGGACGGGACCGGGGGAGAGCCCGGGGCAGCCGGGCCACGGCGGTTCACTGTGGCCGCGGTCGTCAGCCTGATCGAGGGCGCTGGCCTGCGCCCCGGCAGTGCCCACGGGGTCCGGGTCTTCGCGGATCTGGTGCCCGGCATGTTCGCGGACGCCGACCCGGGAGCCGCCGACGCGCTGATGGCGCTGGAGCAGGCAGCCTCGGCTCATCCCGCCTTCCACGACATCGCCACCCAGTTCCACATCGTCGGATACCGGTAACCCGTATGGCCGGCGGCGACACAGGCTGTCACATCCTCCACGCCGACATGGACGCGTTCTACGCCAGCGTCGAGATCCGTGACCAGCCGGAACTCGCCGGGCTGCCGGTGATCGTCGGTGGCGGCAGCCGCGGGGTGGTGCTGTCCGCATCCTACGAGGCCCGCGTTACGGGGGTCCGTTCGGCGATGCCGGTTACCCGCGCCCGCCGGCTGTGCCCCCAAGCGGTCTTCGTCGCCCCCCGCCACCGGGTCTACGCCGCCGTGTCCGCCGAGGTCATGTCGGTCTTCCGGTCGATAACCCCAGAGGTGGAGCCGCTGTCACTTGACGAGGCGTTCCTCGACATCTCCGGATCCATCCGGCGACTGGGGCGGCCCGCCGAGATCGGCGAGCTGATCCGGGCCAGCATCCGCGACCAGCAGGGCATCACTTGCTCGGTAGGGGTGGCCAACTGCAAGTTCGTGGCCAAGCTCGCATCGTCGTTGTGCAAGCCGGACGGGCTCCTTGTAGTACCGGACGATGAGGTGCTCGACTTCCTCCACCCGCTGCCGGTGGCCGCCCTGTGGGGGGTGGGGGAGCAGACCGGGCAGGTCCTGGCCGGTCTTGGCCTTCGGACGGTCGGTGACATCGCGCATACCCCGCTGGCCGTGCTGCAGCGGGAGCTCGGCCAGGCGGTCGGCTCCCACCTTTTCGCGCTCGCGTGGGGGCGTGATGACAGGCCTGTGATCCCTGGATCCACGGACAAGAGTGTCGGCGCGGAGGAGACCTTTGCCACCGATGTCGACGACCCCCAGGTGATCCGCCGGGAGCTGCTCCGGCTGTCCGGGCGGACGGCGCGCAGCCTGCGGGCGAGTGGCTCCGTGGCCAGGACGGTGGTGGTGAAGCTCCGGCTCGCCAACTTCACCACGATTACGCGCTCGCGCACGCTTCCCGAGCCGACCGATGTGGCGAGGAAGATCTATGTCACCGCCTGTGACCTTTACGCGGCGGCGGGCCTTGACCCGCGGGCGAGGCTGCGTCTGGTCGGCGTTCGCGCCGCCGGGCTGATCCCGGCCGGCAGGTCGGCCACCCAGCTTGCCTTCGGTGAGCGGCCCGTCTCCTGGCGTGACGCCGAACGGGCTGTGGACCGGATCGCCGGCAGGTTCGGCCCGGACATGATCCGCCCGGCGGTGCTCGTCCGGCACGGGGAAGAGCCACAACCGCGGCCGCCGGTGGATCCTGATCGCTCACCTGGGCCATAGCAGGCGCCAGCGCCCGGGGGTAAACTGAAACTGAACAGTCGTTCGAAACGGGCCAGCACGGTACGTGACAAGGGCACTACGGGATCGGTGTCGCCTGGGGGGCGCGAGAGCAGTGGGAACCAACATCGTCAGCCAAGCTCCCTTTGCACTCCCGCTGCTCTTTCCCAGGGTGCGGAAGCACTCGTATTGTGGAGGGCACCAGGACCGTGAGATGAACGTCATCGCACCTGTCCCCGCGCGTGAGGTTCATGGGAGGCGCTGTGCCGCTTTCTGAGCACGAACAGCGTCAGCTCGAGCAGATCGAGCAGGCGCTCTATACCGACTATCCGAAGCTTGCGCAGGCCGTGCGCGCCAAAGACCCCCGGATCCACTACAAGCGACGGGTTGTCCAAGCGGCGATCGGGTTCCTGCTCGGGGTGGGCTTGCTGCTGGCTGGTGTGGTTTCCAAGCTCATCTTTGTCGGTGTTGGCGGTTTCGTGGTCATGCTCGCGTGTGCCATGTGGGCGCTGACCAGCTGGCGCCACATGGGCGGTGTCGCGACCGGGCACAGCACCGGACCGAGCCGTGGCCAAGGTGGCGCGCGGAGCCAGCGCCGGGGACGGAAGGCTGGCAAGGACCGGCGCGGGGGGGCGGGCCGCGCGGGGTTCATGGAACGGCTGGAAGAGCGGTGGCGCCGCCGCCAGGAGGGCGGCCGGTAGCGAGTGCGGCCGGGTAGCGGGTGCGGCCGGGTAGCGAGGGCCGCCGGTAGCCGAGTGCGGCCGGCAACCCGGCCCCTTGCCTAAACTCGCCAGGAGCGGGTGGCCTGCTCACGCCGCTGATGCAGCCCGCTGGTGATCACATCCATCCAGCCGAACACGTCGAGCGCGTTCGTCAGCGCGGTCCGCACCGGTGCCAGGGCGGATGCGGGCAACGCCATTGCCACGTACCTGGCGGGCAGGCGGCACGCCTTGGCGAGCGCCCGCCTGACCGTAGTTACGTCGCCGCGCAGCTGCGCAGACGCCGCCGGGGTGGTCGCATAGCGCGCCCTCTCCTCGGCGCGGGCGATCCGCTGGGCGGCGTCCCGTTCCGCGGCGGCGAAGCCCAGTGACGCGCTGACCCGGCGGGCCAGCGCACGCGGCGTCTCGCTGGCGCGGCAGGCGATGCGGTGGTCGGTCAGGTCATCTCGGAACTCGAGCCACGCGGCGTGCGCGCGCCCGGCATCGTCGGCCGCCTTGAACCACCGGCGGCGCCGGGTGATGGAACGGGCGGCCCGCGGGGCCGCCGCGGCCGCCGCGAGCACCGCGACGACCACCAGCGCAACCGGAAGAGGGCCCGACGTCCCCCCGCCGCGGCCGTTGCTGCCGCCGAGTTCCTTGATCGGCGGCCCGAGCCTGCCCCGGGAGGGCGTGGTCTTGGGCTGGGCACTCTGGGTCGGTGTCGACGCGCTTGGCTGCGGGCTGGGGCCGACGCCGCTGAGCGGCGGGACCGAGTACGCGGGGGCGGAGGCCGTGGCCTGGCCGTTCTGCTCGGACGAGCTGATGGGGGTCGGTTCGAATCGCAGCCAGCCTGCCCCCTTGAAGTACAGCTCCGGCCACGCATGCGCGTCGCTGGTCTTCACGAGCCAGCGGTCATCTCCCTGTGGGATGCCCTGGGTGTACCCCACGACCACGCGGGACGGAATGCCCAGCAGCCGGGCCATCACGGCCATCGCGAACGCAAACTGCTGGCAGTAGCCGCGCCGGGACTTGGTGAGAAAGTTGTAGAGTCCTGCGGCACCCTGCGGCTGCGGAACGTCCAGCGAATAGGTGAACCTTGCCGCCTGGGTGAACCACTCTTGCAGTGCGACCGCCTTGCTGTAGGCGTCGTTCTGCCGGGCTGTGATCCGCTTGGTGAGCGGCAGCAGCCGCTGGTATTGCGGCGGCACGATGAGATAGGTCTGCTCGGAGGGCGAAGGGGCCGGCGCTTGGCGGAGTTGCTGGGGCGCCGGGTCGATATCGCGGCTCGTCACCGAGTAATGCAGGCCGGCGAGCGGGGTGCTGGCGGTGAAGACGGACAGTGAGTTCTTGTCCACGCGCCAGTCGCCGGTCACGTCCATCGACCGCGGCGCGTAAGGCACGGGAATGTAGTTCAGCTGGTGCCTTCCGCCTCTCATGGCCGGGGCGAGGGTGATCGTTTCGTGGACGGTGAGGGCCCGTGTGGTGGAGGCGAGACCGGGCACAGCGGGAAGCGTGCCGCTGCCGACCTCGGCGCTGGCGGAGGGCTGCGCCAGGCTCCAGGCGGTCTTGCCGAGCGTGCTGAGGACGTAGACCTGGAGATAGGGCGGGGCGGAGCTGGCGGTGTGGTACGTGAGGATCGGTTCCGGATGAGTCATGTGGAGCTGTTCGTTCATCTGCACCAGCGGTTCGGGAAGTGACAGCGGGCCGCTGGTGCCGCCGCCGGTGCCGACGGTGTGGCCCGGGAAGATCCGGTGGTGCTGCAGGCCGGGCAGGATGAGCGGTACGAACAGCGCCAGTACCACGGTCGCGAAGCCGACCCGCCGTCCGGCCGCGGTGAGCTGCCGGGTGTCCGGTCCCTTGGCTTCCGACCTGCCCGGCCAGGTATTGACCAGCCGCCCCCAGAGCCGTACCCGCTCCCGGCCCTCTGCGGACAGCAGGGCGAGATACCCGGTGATCCCCAGGCTGAACACCACCACGTCGCCGACCCAGCCGGGCTTGACCGTGGTCGTCAGCGGCACGCAGAACAGCACGAGCAGCGGGAGGCCGGCGATCGCGGGCCTGCGCAGCCGGACCGCGATCAGATCGGTGGTGGCGGCGACGATCCCGATCCCCGCCGTCGACAGCACCAGGATCCCGTGGGTAGCCGGCACCGGCGGGGCATAGTTTGCCATCTGCGAGTTCGCACGCTGCGCCAGCACGAACAGATGGTGCGCCGAGGCCGGGGTCGGTATGAGGCCGAGGAACGACTGCGGTCCGGCGAACAAGAGATTGACGTAGAGGAACAGACCGGCCAGCACGGCCAGGTAACAGACGATCACCGGGAGGGTCCGGAGCCGGGTCAGCGTGCCCACGGCGGCTGTCACGATCACGGCGCCGAGGCCGGCCCAGAACCAGCCCGTCCTCGATATCAGCGAGTACAGGGCGACCGATGCCAGCACGGTCGCTACGGCCGCCGTCACGGTGAGCCGGTGGTTCATCCCGCTGCCTCCGCCGGCGCGTGGGTGCCGAACGGTGCTGGCTGGCCGGGCGCGTGGTTGAGCATCTCCCAGGCCGTGGCGAGTGGCGTGTCGGCCGTGACGGCCGCCACGCGCCACCCGGCAGCAGTCAAGATCCTGGCAGCGGCGTCGGTCTCGCCCGGTACCCGGTCGGTGGGCCGCTGCGCGCTCCAGGTGGAGACGGCGAGCAGTAGCGCCAGTGTCGTGCCGCCCGCACGGCGGGCCGAGGCCAGCAGCCGCGCCTCCTCCGGGGAGATCTGGCCCAGCACCGCGATCAGCAGGCCGCTGTTGCCGCGTGCCCCCGCGGCCAGGGCCGGGACCATGGTGGTGAGCCGGGACGGGCGCATGACCGCGAGCGAGTCGAGCAGCACATCCTCGAACGGGGCGGTGGCGCCCACCGATCCTGTGTCGGTGACGAACTCGCCGTTGATGCCCTCGCGGGCCAGGTGCACCCCTATAGACGCGGCGGCGCTGACGGCGTACTCGAAGGACGAGGAGGGTCCCCGGCCGCTGTGCGCAGAGTTCCGGGTATCCAGGAACAGGACCGCGCGG
This sequence comes from Streptosporangiaceae bacterium, assembly GCA_036824445.1. Taxonomy (GTDB): domain Bacteria; phylum Actinomycetota; class Actinomycetes; order Streptosporangiales; family Streptosporangiaceae; genus UBA9676. The sequence goes on from DAITAE010000002.1 coordinate 18,717, forward strand.
TTCTGCCAGTGCTGCTCCTCACGGCGCACCATGAGCTCGCCGTAGCGGGCGGTGGAGCGCCAGTGAACCCGCCGCAGATCGTCACCGTCCCGGTAGGCCCGGGGGACGACGTCGTCCTCTCCAGCCGCTGCCGCGGTGCTGGCCCGGGTCCCGCCCTCCCTGAGCCATGCGCCGCCGAACGGCGCCCACGGCAGCACCGAGATGGCCGGGGTGACCACGAGCGTGCCCGGCAAGGACACTGACCTGCCCAGCCTCACCAGGCCGAAGACGTCGGCCACGCGGACGTGCAGCGGCCCGATCTCGTACCTCCCCCGGCGATCGGACTGGAGCCGGTAGGTGATCCGGCGGCTGCCACCGGCTTCGATCCGGTCGAGGACGAACCGGGGACGGGTGCCCAGCGAATAGGGGATGGTGTCCTCGGCGAGCAGGAGGCCGGTGGGCAGCCGGGTGACGTTATCGAGCTGGATGGTGACCGTGGCCGCCTGGCCGGCCGGTACCCGGGCCGGCTCGATCTGGCGCAGGCACCGCACCCGGTAGCGGGCCCGGCCGGCGGCGAGCGCCGAAAGCAGCGGCAGGAGAATCAGCACCCCGCCAAGGCTCAGCAGCTCGCGCTGGCCCAGGCCCAGACCGAACCCACCGGCAGCGATGCCGGCGGCGATGAAGGCCCTGCCGCGAGTGGTGACTCCGGCGAACAGCGACCGCATCCCGGTCCCTTCCTTCCACCTGCTCCCAGGCGGCAGGGCCGGTGCCAGGCCCAGGCCGCCGAGCGCAGGGCTCGTACTGCTTAACGGAATTGCGGCAGCGGGACCTGCCCAACGATGGCGGCCAGCACCTGCTCGGGCAGCTGGCGGGCGACCAGGGCCTCCGCGCTCGGCAGCAGCCGGTGCGCAAGCACCGGCAGCGCCAGCGCCTGCACGTCGTCCGGGATGACGAAGTCACGGCCGTCCAGGGCGGCTCGCGCCCTGCTGGCGCGCAGCAGGTGCAGGGTGGCCCGTGGGGATGCTCCCAGCCGCAGTTCCGGGCTGGCGCGGGTCGCTGTGACCAGGCTGATGACGTACTGCTTCAGGACATCGGCCACATGCACCCTGCGGACGGCGGTGATGAGGTCCCGCATGTCCTCTGCCCTGGCGACGGGTTCCAGCGCCTCGAGGGGGGACGACGAGCCGTGCGCCTCGAGCATCGCCAGTTCCGACTCCGCGCTGGGGTACCCCATGGAGATGCGGGCGGTGAACCTGTCCCGCTGCGCCTCGGGCAGGGGATATGTCCCCTCCATCTCGATGGGGTTCTGGGTGGCGATGACCATGAAGGGCGGGGCCAGAGGGTAGGTCGTGCCGTCCACCGTCACCTGCCGCTCCTCCATGCATTCGAGGAGCGCGGACTGCGTCTTCGGGGAAGCCCGGTTGATCTCGTCCCCGACGACGATGTTGGCGAACAGCGGGCCGGGCTTGAACTCGAACTCACCCCGTTCCTGGTTGTACGCGCTGACCCCGGTGATGTCGCTGGGAAGCAGGTCCGGGGTGAACTGGATGCGGCGCACCGAGCAGTCGGTGGACCGGGCCAGCGCCTTGGCCAGCATGGTCTTGCCGACTCCGGGGACGTCCTCGATCAGCACATGTCCCTCGGCAAGCAGGACCGTGAGCGCGAGGCGGACGGCTTCTGCCTTCCCCTCGATGACGGACTCGACCGCGGTAGCGACGCGGTGGGCGGCCAGTACCAGGTCGTCGAGGGTGCGGCCGGTATCGCGCCCGGTATCGGTGACCAATCGTCCTCCTTGTGCCGGCTGCCTTCCCGCCGTGCTGCCTGACTCACCGGGAGTCCGTTCGCCACGAGATTACCGGGCGTCCTGACAGGCCCTGCGTACTGACAGTACGTCCTGGTCGGTTCACGTGCGATTCCCGGCCCGGGTTCATTGGCAGGGCGCCGCCACCGCCGCTGTTCCACCCTGCTCCACCGGTCTGAGCTGTCCATTTCACCCGCCAGTGGAGCGCCAGGGGAGCGCTGGGCATTGACGGTGGTGGAATGTGGGGTACAGTGGTGCGCGGTGGGGTGCAAGGGTTGCTCGGTGGCGCCGGGCACGGCTCTCCGGGGGGATGGAGGTGAGTGCTGGTGTTCCTGGGCACTCACACGCCACGCCTGGACGACAAGGGGCGGCTGTTCCTGCCGGCCAAGTACCGCGAGGAACTCGCGGGGGGACTGGTGATCACCAAGGGCCAGGAGCGCTGCCTCTACGTCTTCCCCACGGCGGAGTTCGAGCGGCTCACCGAGGCATTGCGCGCCGCCCCCGTCACCGCAAAGGCGGTGCGGGACTACAGCCGGGTCTTCTTCGCCAGTGCTTCGGATGAGGTGCCGGACAAGCAGGGCCGGGTGACGATCCCGCAGGGGCTGCGGGACTACGCCGCCCTGCAACGTGACTGCGTCGTCATCGGCGCCAACACGCGGCTGGAGATCTGGGATGCCGTCGCCTGGCAGGCCTATGAGGCGGACCAGAACGAAGCGTTTTCCGCTGCGTCGGAGGAGGTGCTGCCCGGCGTCTTGTGAGTGGCGCCGGCTGACCGGCGCCACTGTGCTCGGCGAGGTCTCCACCCGCGCCTGGGCGATCAGATCGGCTGACGTCACTTCCCCGGCGCCAGGCGATGTCCGGGCCGCCCGCGCGCCGCGCGGATGGAGACCTGGCCGCGTACCCCTCAACGATCAGAGGTGCCGGTCACGGCGTCCACGGCACCGGGTGACACGGCGAAAGGGGGCTCGATGGGCACGGCACCAGCCGCTCATCTGCCGGTGATGGTTGACCGGGTGCTCGCGCTCTTCGCGCCTGCTCTCGATCCGCCGGGAGCGGTCCTGGTGGACGCGACGCTTGGCCGTGCCGGGCATGCCCGGGCGCTGCTGGCTGCCCATCCGCATCTTGCGCTGGTCGGGATCGACACCGATGCGAGCGCGATAGCGGAATCCGGCCGGCTCCTTGCCCCCTACGCCGACCGGGTCACGCTGGCCCACGCCGTCTATGACCAGATCGCCAGCGTGCTCGCCCGCCAGGGTGTGGCGCGCGTCCAGGGCGTCCTTTTCGACCTCGGGGTGTCCTCGCCCCAGCTTGACGAGCCGGGCCGGGGATTCGCCTACTCCTACGACGCCCCGCTCGACATGCGGATGAACCGTGGCCAGGCGCTCACCGCGGCGGACGTGCTCAACACCTATCCGCCGGCCCAGCTCGCCCGGGTGCTGCGCGAGTACGGCGAGGAGAAGTACGCGCGCCGGATCGCAGAAGCGGTGGTGCGCGCGCGGGCCACGGGACCACTGACATCTACCAGCCAGCTCAACGAGATCATCCGCGACTCGATCCCGGCGCCGGCCCGCCGCAGCGGGGGACATCCCGCCAAGCGGACGTTCCAGGCGCTGCGGATCGAGGTCAACGCGGAGCTGGAGGTGCTGGCACACGCGCTGCCCGCGGCACTGGACGCGCTCGCCGTTGGCGGCCGGATCGTCGTGCTGGCGTACCACTCGCTCGAGGACCGGGCCGTCAAGCGCGCGCTCACCAGCCGCGCGGTGGACGCCACCCCGCCGGGGCTGCCGGTGGCGCTTGCCGAGGCCAGCCCGCAGTTCAAGCTGCTGACCCGGGGGGCTGAGCGGCCATCGGGCGCGGAAGTGGCCGCGAACCCGCGGGCCGCTTCGGCCCGGCTCCGGGCCGCGGAACGTATCAGGGACGCCGCATGATCGCGGCCGGGCCGGGCCACCGCGGAGCCAGCCGGGACAGGCCGGGGCCTCTAAGCAATGACAGGGGGGAAACGTCATGAGCGGCCGCACGCAGGTGGTGACGGGGACCAGGCGCGCGCAGGACGCGCCGCCGGGACGGCGGACCCGGCGTGCCTCCCCGTCTGCCGGACGGGTGCGGCCGGCCCGGGCCGGCGGCACGGGCAGCCGGACGCGTTCCGGCCGTGCCCCGGTACGCGGCAGGCCCCCGGTCCGCGCTCCCGGCGCGCAACGGACAAGATCCCCGCAGCGACGCCCGAGCGCCGCGGCGGCCGACCTGGCGCAGACCTCGCGCACGCCCTTCGGCTTCCTCCTGGTCGGGCTGCTCGGCGGCGGCCTGCTCTGCCTGCTGCTGATCAACACCATCCTCGACACGGGGTCCTACCAGATCACCCAGCTCCAGCAGCAGAACGTCACGCTGGCGCAACGCACTCAGACGCTCCAGGCGCAGATAGCCCACGAGGAGTCACCAGCGGTGCTCGCGGAGCGGGCGCACCGGCTGGGCATGCGGGAGCCGGGACTGCTGCACTTCCTTGACCTGAGGAAGGGCCGGATCGCGAGCGAGCCCGGTCACGTTCCGGACGTGCCTGTCTGGCCGCCTGGATACACGCCGTGACGCCAGCCGGCGGCGGCGGGCGTGAGGGCCGGGAACGTCCGGGTGGGGCGGCACGCCCACCAGCCGCCGCCGGGCCCCGACGGCCGGGCAGCAGTCGGCCCCGCGACCCGCAAACGCGGCGGGCCGGGCCCGCTCACGGCATGGAACCACCGGCGCGCGGCGAGGGCACGGGCCCTCGGCGGGGCGCCACGCCGCCCCACAGCGTTAGTCCGGGGGGTCCACGGCCCAGGGGCCAGCGGACGGGAGGAACGGCACCGACGGGCCCCCGGCCGGGCAGCACGGGACCAGGAGGTCCCCGGCCAGGCAGTACGGGGCCGGGAGGCCGCCGGCCGGGAAGCACGGTACCGGGCGGCCCCTGGCCGGGAAGCACAGTGCCGCCGCGGCCAAAGCGCCCTCGGCGCGGCGGTCCCGTGCACGCCGGCGGCCCGCGCCGTGGCGGCATCCAGTGTGCCAGCCCCGCCCGGCGCCTGCGCGTCGGCCTGCTGTGTGCCGGGTTCGCCCTGTCACTGATCGCTGGCAGGCTCGTTCAGCTGCAGGCACTGGACGGGGCGAAGTACCGGGCACTGGCGGAGCGCCAGCGGGTGCACACCGTCTCCGTGCCCGCCGAGCGGGGCAAGATCACCACCGCGGACGAGACGCCCCTGGCCATGACCGTGCAGACCGACACGCTCTCGGCGGACCCGACGCAGATCGTGGGCATGACGCCGCAGCAGACCGCGATGGTACGGCAGCGGGTCGCCGATGCGCTGGCCGGGCCGCTCCGGATGCCGTCCGCCAGCATCGTGAACCTGCTCGACAACCCCAGCTCCCGGCGGTATGTGGTACTGGCGCGGGGCGTCTCGGTGACCGCGGCCAACCAGATCACCGCGAGCCTGAAGAAGCTCAAAGCGGTCGGGATCTACCTCACGCCCACCTACACGCGGATCTACCCGGGCGGCGATCTCGCCGCCAACCTGGTCGGCTTCACCACCACCACGCCCGCCGGCGACCTGCGCGGGCAGGCGGGCATCGAGAACTCATACAACCGGCTGCTCGCGGGCCAGGACGGTCGGGAGGAGGTCGAGACGGGCACGAACGGCCAGCCGATCCCGGTCGCCACCGACCAGATCCGCCCCATGGTCCCCGGCGGCGACGTCCGGCTGACGATACTGTCCGGCCTGCAATGGGAGGCACAGCAAGCCTGCGCCCAGCAGGTCCGGCTGAGCCGGGCGGATTCCTGCACGGTGGTGGTGATGCGCCCGGCCAGCGGCAAGATCCTTGCGCTGGCCCAGTACCCCGGCTACCAGCCCTCGCACGTGACGAACCTGGCCGCCACCCAGGACCTGCCGGTGTCGGCCGTGTTCCCGCCCGGCAGCACGGCCAAGGTGATCACAGCCGCGGCGGCGCTGGAGCGCGGGCGCCAGACGCCGATGAGCCCGTACACGGTGCCGGAACAGATCACGGTGGGCGGGGCATACACGTTCCACGACGCCGAGCCGCACGCAACCGAGCACCTTACCCTGGCGGGAGTCCTGGCGCACTCCAGCAACGTGGGCATGGTCCAGGTCGCCGAGCGCATCAGCCCGCAGGTGCAATACCAGTACTTCCGGGCGTTCGGAATCGGGGCCCCGAGCGGGCTGCCGCTGCCGAACACCAGCCGCGGCCTGCTGGTGCCGCTGTCGCGGTACTGGGGGCAGGAGCGGTACACGCTCGCCTTCGGCCAGGGTGTCTCCGTGACCGCCGTGCAGATGGCCAGCATCTACGCGACCATCGCGAACGGCGGGGTCCGGGTACAGCCGACGATCGTGGCTGGCACCACCTCGGCGGACGGGCAGTTCGTGCCCGCCCCATCACCGCCCAGGCACCGCGTCCTCAAGCCGCGCACCGCGGCCGATCTCGTCGCCATCCTCCAGCAGGTGCCGATGCTCGACGCGACGCTGGCCGCCCAGCCGTGGGGAGAGATCCCCGGCTATTCGGTCGCTGCCAAGACCGGGACCGCCCAGGTGGGCAAGTGTCAATGCCGGTACGGATCGAGCTACATCGGGATGGCTCCCGCCAGCAACCCGCAGGTCGTGGTGGCGGTCAACGTCCAGAACCCGCGGCGCGGGAGCTACTTCGGCAATGCCGTGGCCGGCCCGGTGTTCTATCACGTGATGAAGTTCGCGTTGCAGGAGCTGAAGATTCCGCCGGATCACGCGAAGCGTCCCAACGTCCGGCTCACCGCACCGTGATCAGCGGTAGCCTCTGCCCGTGCTCGACGATCTGCGCCCAGCAGGCGCCAGGGGACGGCCGCTGGCCGGACTCGCCGAACTGCTCGGCGTCGTCATGACCGGGCCGGGCCGGGCTGACCCGCTCACCGGCCCGGGCGGACCGCTGCTGGTGTCCGGCGTCACCCACGACTCACGGCAGGTCCGGCCCGGCGACCTGTACGCGGCGCTGCCCGGCAGCCATCACCATGGGGCCGAGTTCTGCCCGGACGCGGCGCGGGCCGGCGCCGTGGCCGTCCTCACCGACCAGGCCGGCCGGACCAGCGCCCGGCGGTGCGGGCTGCCGGTGTTCGTAGTCGCCGATCCCCGTGCCCGGCTGGGGGAGGTAGCGGACTGGGTGTACCGGCATCCGTCGCGGAAGCTGCTTCTCATCGGCGTGACCGGCACCAGCGGCAAGACCACCACTACCTACCTGCTGGAAACCGGGCTGCGCCGGGCCGGTCACCTGACCGGCCTGGCCGGCGGGGTGGAGACCCGGGTGGCTGACCTCACCGTTGCGAGCCGCCTCACCACCCCGGAGGCGACCGACCTGCAGGCGCTGTTCGCCATCATGGTCGAGCGAGGCGTCACGGCGGCGGCGATGGAGGTCTCCAGCCACGCGCTGGAGCTCGGCCGGGTGGCCGGGACCACCTACGACATCGCGATCTTCACGAACCTGTCCCAGGACCACCTGGACTTTCACGGTAGCCTGGAGGCGTACTTCGCGGCCAAGGCGACGTTGTTCACGCCGGCCTACACCCGGGTGGGCGTGGTGAACACCGACGACGCCTACGGCCGCCGGCTGGCGGAGACCACGCCGATCCCGGTGACCACCTTCTCCGCCGAGGGTGACCCGGCCGCCGACTGGCGTGCCGCCGACGTACGGACGGGGGCGGACGGCAGCACGTTCCGCATCGTCGGCCCGGGTGGGGTGGAGGCGGACGCATCGGTGGCACTGCCCGGGCGCTACAACGTCGCCAACGCCCTCGGCGCCGTCGTCGCCCTGGTGGAAGCGGGCGTCCACCTGCCCACGGCGGTCGCCGGGGTGGCCGCCTGCCCCGGGGTTCCCGGCCGCCTGGAGCGGGTCGAGGCGGGCCAGGATTTCACCCTCTTGGTGGACTATTCTCACAAGCCAGGAGCGGTGGAAGCGGTGCTGCGTGCGCTCCGGCCGGTCACCGGCGGCCGCCTGTGCATCGTGTTGGGCTGCGGCGGTGACCGGGACCGGGCCAAGCGACCGCTGATGGGTGCCGCCTGCGCCCGCCTGGCGGATGTGGCGATTTTCACCAGCGACAATCCGCGCTCGGAGGATCCACTGGCGATACTGGCGGAGATGCTAGCCGGAGTGCTCACCGTGCCGGAGCAGCGGCGGGCCCGGGTCATAATCGAGCCTGACCGGGCCGCGGCGATCGGCCTGGCTGTCGCGATGGCCGGCAAAGAGGACGTGGTCGTGGTGGCGGGCAAGGGACATGAACGCGGCCAGTACGTCGGTTCCCTGGTCATCCCCTTCGACGACCGCGAGGTGGCCGCCGCGGCGATCACGCGTCGCCGTGGCCAGGCGCCGCCGGCCGAGGATTCGCTGCCATGGGAGGTGCCGGAGTGATCCCGCTCTCGCTGGCAGCCATCGCTGAGATCACCGGCGCCCGCCCGCACCGGGTCGCCGATCCCGCCGCGGAGGTGGACGCGGTCGTGATCGACTCGCGGGCCGCCGGGCCCGGCGCACTGTTCGCGGCCCTGCCTGGCAGCCGGGTGGACGGCCACGATTTCGCCCCGGCCGCCGTGGCCGCGGGAGCGGCCGCGGTGCTCGGCACCCGCCCGACCGCGGCGCCCACCCTGGTCGTGCCGGACGTGCCGGCCGCGATGGCCGTCCTCGCGAGCGCGGTGGTGGCCCGGCTGCCCGGCCTGACGATCGTCGGCATCACCGGCTCGGCCGGGAAGACGACCACCAAGGACCTGGCGGCCCAGCTGGTCGAGCGGCTTGGGCCCACCGTGTCCCCGCACGGCTCCTTCAACAACGAGATCGGCCACCCGCTGACCATCCTGCGGGTCACGGCCGCCACCCGGTACCTGCTGCTGGAGCTGTCCGCGCGCGGAACCGGCCATATCGCCCGGCAGTGCCAGATCGCGCCGCCATCGTTTGGCATCGTGCTGTGTGTCGGCCACGCACACGCGGGTGAGTTCGGCGGCCTGGCGGAGGTGGCGCGGGCCAAGGGCGAGCTGCCCGCCGCGCTGCCCGCGGACGGGGTCGCGCTGCTCAACGCCGACGACCCCCGGGTGCTGGCCATGGCCGGGCGCAC
>DAITAE010000218.1:0-7600 GCA_036824445.1 Streptosporangiaceae bacterium
CCCTCGGTGAAGGTGAGGTAGATCACGCGGAGCACCGACGCCAGGCGGGCCGGCCGTTCGGCCGGGTCAGGCACGCGCAGCCGGATGCCCGCGTCGCGGATCTTCCGCTTCGCCCGCACGATCCGCTGAGCGACGGTCGGCTCGGGCAGCAACAGCAGCCGGGCGATCGACGCCGCCGGCAGCCCGCACACCACGCGCAAGGTGAGCGTCACCCGCGATGGCGGGTCCAGCGCCGGGTGGCAGCACGCAAACAGCAGCGCCAGCTGGTCGTCTCCGGCGACGGCGCTGCCGTCCGGCTCGGCAGCGGTCCACTCCTGCACGGCTAGGCGCTCCTTCCCGGCGCGGGCGCTCTCGCGGCGCAGGTGGTCGAGCGCGCGGCGCCGCGCGACCGCGACGACCCAGCCACCGGGATTGGCCGGAAGGCCCTCACGCGGCCACTGGTCTATGGCCGCCGCGCAAGCCTCCTGCGTGCAGTCTTCAGCCAGCGAAAGGTCGCCCGCGAGCCGGGCTACCACCGCCGCCGCGGGCCACCACGCGGCGCGCAGTGCCCGCTCGATGTCCTCGCTCAGGGCGGCCCCATCACCATCACCGGCCGGACCTCGACCGACCCGTACCTGGCCGACGGGATCATCGCCGCGTACCGCAGCGCCGTATCCAAATCCTCGCAGTCCAGGATGTAATAGCCCCCGAGCTGCTCCTTGATCTCGGCAAACGGCCCGTCGGTCAGCTGCGTCTCACCGTCGCGGACCCGGACGGTGGTAGCGGTGTGCGGCGGCTGCAGGGGGCTGCTGTCGACCAGGATCCCGACGTTGGCCATCGCTGTCGTCGCGGACTGATACTCGCCCAGCATCCTGATGAACTCCGGCGTCCCCGGCGCCGGCCCGGCACCCGGCTCGCCGTAAAGCAGAGCGATGTACTTCATGTCGTCCTCCTCCGACAGTGTCTCGGCAGTCACTGTGTTATCGAACACAGTCCCCCGGATTCGACGGCCACGGCGAGAAAATCTCCAAGACCAGACACCCTCACGCCGTCCCGCCGCCGGTTCTGCCAGCCTGACGGTCCCGATGGTCCAGGAGTTCTTGAACCGGCGTCTGCAGACGGGCGACTCCATCCGCAAGATACAAGTCATGCGCACCGTGCTCAGCGCTGCGCTCACCCGCGCGGACCGCGAAGAACTCATCGTGCGCAACGTCGCCCGCCTAGATCTACACCGACACCGACGAGCAAGCCCGCCGCGATACGCCCACCCGGCTACAGAGCCTGCTCGGTGACACTCAGAACTAGAGCCGTGGCTACAGATCTGGCTACAGACGGCCCATCCGTGATGATCTTCAAACCGGAAGTCTGGGCCTCTGACCTGGTGCGCCTGGCAGGATTCGAACCCGCGACCCGCTGCTTAGAAGGCAGCCGCTCTGTCCAGCTGAGCTACAGGCGCCCGCCCCCATTGTGCCGGTTCTAGGTCACGCAGCGGACACGGAGCGCACAGCCCGGGCAGGGGAGTGGCCGACGGGCTGGTACGCTGTACCAGTACCGGTCATGGGCCCTGTGCTGAGCCACGTGGCCGGACCGGAGGTCAACGTGATCGCGACGCTTGGCGGCGCCCTGTCGGCCCTCACCGGCCACGCCACCTGGCAAGTCTTCGCGATCATGCCCGACGGGAAGCCAACCGTGCTGGTGGCGCTGGCTGCTGTCACGCTGACGTGCCTGGCCGTGGGCCTGCTCGCCTGGGGCGCCCACCTCGCCGCCGCCGTCACCGCCATCCCGCTGAGGTCGGGCGCGGCCGCCTTGCGCGAGAGATCATGGCGGGCCGGCTTCGTACCGCAGCGTGACCCCGACGCACCCGGGCGGGCTCGCCCGAGAGCGCCCACGGCGGGCCCGGCGGCCGCCTGACCAGCTGTTTCCATCACCCGGCGCTAACTGGGCTCCATCCGTTCCATCGCTCGCGAGCGCCCGGTGCTGCCGCGCAACGGCGGCCGTCTCCAGCTGTCATCCGTTTCCCGATGCCCCGCTGGAGGGTGATCCTTCATGTCTACTCTGCTTGGCCTGCCAATTGACGTCGCTTACCACCTGGTGTCCGCGCTCGCGGGCGCGCTGGCCCCGCTCCCGGGCGGGCTGGCCGCCGCGGCGGCGATCATCGCGTTCACGATCATGGTGCGGCTGCTGGTGCTGCCGCTCGGCTACTACGCATTCCGCGGGGAGCGGGCCCGCGCCCGGCTGGCGCCCCGGGTCCAGGAACTGTACCGGCGTCATTCTAAGCAGCCAGAACGCCTGCAGCGTGAACTCTCTGCCCTGTATGCGGGGGAGGGGGCAGGGATGTTCACCGGCTGCCTGCCGGCCTTGCTGCAGGTGCCGTTCTTCGCCGTCGTGTACCGGCTGTTCCTGTCCGGCACCATCGGCGGCAGCCCCAACGTCCTGCTCCGGCAGCACCTGCTCGGCGCGCCGCTCGGCAGCCACTGGCTCACCGGTGCGGGCCTGTGGAGCAGCCAGGGCCTGGTGTTCGCTGCGGTGTTCGGCCTCCTCGTCCTGGTCGCCTGGCTCTCTGCCCGCGCAGCGCGGCGCTGGGCCGGGCCGGCCGGACTCGCGCCCGCCCAGCAGACCGGCGTGACCGGGGCTCTGCTTCGGGCACTGCCGTTCGCGACGGTGGTCGTCGCTGCCGTCGTGCCGCTCGCCGCCGGCCTGTACCTGCTGACCACGACGGCGTGGGCGGTGGCCGAACGGGCCGTGTTCCACCGCCTGGCCCGGGCACCGGGGGCACCGAAACCGCCGCCATCATGAAAGCGCCGCGGCAGGGGCCTGGGGGCGGGTGTGTAGCCTCTTCCCGAGGAGGTCGCCATGCACCAGCCGCCCATTCCGCACGTCTCGCTCACCGACCCGCAGATCGCTGAGCTCATCAACTCCGAGGCGCGCCGGCAGTTCGAGAAGATCCGGCTGATCCCGTCGGAGAATTACGTCTCCGAGGCGGTGCTCGAGGCGTCCGGCACGGTGCTGACCAACAAGTACTCCGAGGGGTATCCCGGCCGCCGCTATTACGAGGGCCAGCAGTTCATCGACCCGATCGAGCGGCTGGCTGCGGAACGGGCGCAGGCGCTGTTCGGCGTTGACCACGCCAACGTCCAGCCGTATTCGGGCTCACCCGCCAACCTCGCCGTCTACCTGGCATTCCTGCAGCCGGGCGACACCGTGATGGGGATGGCGCTGCCGATGGGTGGCCATCTGACCCATGGCTGGCCGGTGTCGGTGACGGGCAAGTGGTTCCGGTCCGTGCAATACGGGGTCCGGGCCGATACCGGGCGGATGGACCTCGACCAGGTGCGAGACCTGGCCCGCAAGGAGCGGCCGAAGGTCATCTACTGCGGCGGCACCGCGATCCCCCGCACGATCGACTTCCCGGCGTTCGCCGAGATCGCGGCGGAGACCGGCGCGCTGCTGGTGGCGGACATCGCCCATATCGCCGGGCTCATCGCCGGTGGCGCCCATCCCTCGCCGGTGGGTTACGCCCCGGTGATCACCACGACCACGCACAAGACGTTGCGCGGTCCCCGGGGTGCGATGATCATGTCCACCGCTGAACACGCGTCCGCGCTGGACAAGGCGGTCTTCCCCGGCCTGCAGGGCGGCCCGCACAACCACACCACGGCAGCGATCGCCATCGCGCTCAACGAAGCTGCGCAGCCGGAGTTCCGCACCTACGCAGAGCAGATCGTGGCCAATGCGAAGGCCTTGGCTGCGGCGCTGGCCGAGCGCGGGTTCGCGCTGGTCTCGGGCGGGACCGACAACCACCTCATCCTGATGGACCTGACGCCGAAGGGGATCGCGGGCAAGCCCGCCGCCAAGGCGCTCGACCGGGCCGGGATCGAGACGAACTACAACACCGTGCCGTTCGACCCGCGCAAGCCGTTCGATCCGTCCGGGCTCCGGATCGGCACTCCGGCGATCACCACCCGCGGCCTGCGCGAGGAGCACATGCCGCAGGTAGCCGCCTGGATGGACGAGGTGGTCACGGCGGCCCTGAAGGAGGACGAGCCGGCCATCGAGCGGGTTGCGGGTGAGGTGCGCGACCTGCTCGCCGGGTTCCCGATGCCCGGCTGGTCCCCCGGCACCTGACGCCGGGCAGCTGGTATTCAGCCGGACGCACCCGGGAGCTGTGAGCAGAGCAGCTCTCTCGCCGCCGCCCCGGTGCCGTTTCCGGCCGGCCCGAATAGTTTCGGGGAGCGGTCGGCGGGCAGTTCTTCCTGCACCGGCCCGATTTTGCTGGACCAGCCCGGGCGGCTTGGGTGGTGGTGTCGGTTAGGTCATGTGGCTAAAGCGCGCTACATTGCCTGCACGGGCCTCGTGCGCACGATAACGTTGCCCAGGCAATGCCGGAAGCCGCCCGTCTCCTGCCTCCGGATACTCCTCATACAGTTGACGTGACCGGATGGCCCACGGGCCTCCCGCGGAACTAGGAATCAGATGACTTCTGTCTTGTCCAGGATCGTCGCGGCTGTCCAGAGCAAGCTCCGTACCACGGTAGGCAAGAGATTCAGCAGGTTCGTGCTGGTGGCGATCGCGTCGCTGGCCTCGAGCATCATCATGCTCAACCTGCTCCTCGGCGTCCTCCACGTGAGCGCTGGCCTGTCCGGGGTCCTGGGCGCGATCACCGGCGCGGCCGTGAGCTACGTGCTGAGCCGCTGGGCATGGGAGCGCAAGGGCCGTCCGCACCTGCTCAAGGAGACGCTGCCGTTCTGGCTGATCTCGCTGGGCGCCTGGTTCGTGCTCGGGGCGACCAGTCACTACGCCAGCGTCTGGGCAGTGTCGATGGACAAGAGCCACTGGCAGCGGGTGGTGATCGTGGACGGTGCCTACCTGCTGGCCAACTGCCTGACGTTCCTTACCCGCTTCGCGATCTTCCACTACCTCCTCTTCGCGGACCGCGGGGCCAAGGTGTCGGAGTCCGTGCTGTCCGCGGCCGAAGCCGCCGGGCTCCCGGAAGCCGAGGACCTGGAGCCATCGGAGCCATTGGCGGCCAGCGGGTCCGGCGCGAGGGCGGGCGGCTCGCCCTGGGCCGGGAACGCAGCCGAGCGGTCCCCTGGCCGCCGCCCGGATGCGGACCGCCCGGCGCTGCCGGAGCCCGGCACCCGGCGCTGACGCTCGCGCCACCAGGTGCCGACCACGACACTGGCAAACTTGAGCCCGTAGATGGCGTTATGCCCCTTCTTGCTCTCGCCGACCTTGCGCTTGTGGATGGTCGCGGGCACCTCCACCACCCGGAACCCGTGCGCGAGCACGGCGATCAGTAGCTCTGACGACTGGTACTGCGGCTGCTCCAGCCGCACCGCGCCCGTCACCTCCGCGCGCATCGCGCGCAGGCCGAACGAGGAGTCGGTGATGCGCTGGCGGGTCAGCACGCTGATCGTCACGGCGAAGACCCAGGTGCCCAGGCGGCGCACCAGGTCGTTCGTCTCCTGGCTGCCGAGCTTGCGCGATCCGGTGACGAAATCGGCCTCGCCGGCCACCACGGGTGCCAGCACGCGCTCCATCTCCGCCGGGTTGTACTGGCCATCGGCGTCGGTGGTCACGATGTAGCCGGCGCCACCCTCGCGGGCAAGCCGGTATCCCAGTCGCAGCGCGGCGCCCTGGCCGCGATTGACCGGCACGTCGCAGACCACCGCGCCCTGAGTCCTGGCCTCCTCCACCGTCTTGTCCTTCGATCCGTCGGACACCACGACGACCGCCGTCTTGAGCCCGCAGATCGTTGCCGGGAGCGCCTCGATCACCCGGCCGATCACGCCGGCCTCGTTGAAGGCGGCGATCACGATCGCAACCGGCGGGAGTGCGCGAGCGGCGTCGCCGAAATCGGTGAAGAACGCGTCGGCCGCGGCGTCGTCGATCGCGGCGTTGTTCACCTGAGGACGTGTCACTGTGCTCCCTCTCCTTCGCCGGCGCGGGGAGCGAACTCCGGCCACACCGTTGCCAGCCCGGACTTCAGGTCGTGCGCGGGCTGGTAGCCCAGCGCGCGGGCGGCAGAGATGTCCACGATCACTGCGGGCATCTCCCCGGGCTTGGCGGGGATATGCTCGACCGGAATGGGCGCCCCGGTGACGGCGCGCGCCGCCGCAATGATGTCGTTTACCGTGACCGACTCGCCGGCTCCCAGGATGAGCGGTCCGCGGCAGCCCGCCCGCCAGGCCAGCAAGATGCCCGCCACGATGTCATCGACGTGGATCAGATCGCGGACCTGCGTGCCGTCCCCGTACACCTGGACGCCGTGGCCGTCGCGGGCGGCGCGCATGAGCCGCGGCACGAAGCTGTCTTTGGCCTCCATGCCGGGCCCGTAGACGTTGGAGAACCGCAGCGCGCAGCCGGCTATCCCGTACGAGGCCGAATAGCAGCTGAGCAGCATCTCCCCGGCGGCCTTGGTCGCGCCGTAGGGCGTGAGCGGGCGTGTCGGCTGCTGTTCGGTGATGACGGCATCGCCGACGTCGCCGACGACCGCGTTGGTGGAGGCAAGCAGGAACGTGCCAACACCCCGGGTGCGGGCCAGCTCCAGCAGGCCCGCGGTGGCGGCCACGTTCGTCTCATACGTCCCGACCGGGTCCTCGATCGAACGGAGCACCGAGGTCACCGCCGCGAGGTGGACGATGACGTCGGTTCCGGCGGCGACGGCCTGATCGGCGACGGACGGCTCGCGCAGGTCGCCGACCACGGCGCTGACGCCTGGCACGGACGGCTCATGCTTGTCCGCCACGGTGACCTCGGCGCCGCTGTCAAGCAGTGCGGCGACGAGCCGCCTCCCGATGAAACCGGACCCACCGGTCACCAGTACCCGGGAACGTTGCTCATCCCCCAACGGATTCTCCATTCGCGAGACGTCGAAGTTGTGTTCTGCCTGGGGTACCGGGTTTCGCCGGGCCAGGTGATCCAGTCGAGCCGAAAGCTACCAGGTGGCCAGGGGCCGCTGCGCCGCCGTTGGCGGCGCAGCCGGTGCCGGGCATCCGGCGCTGGCGGGCCGGCATCCGGCGCTGGCGGGCCGGTATCCGGCCACCCGTGCCCGCGCACGGTTGCGGCGATTCATGCCGTTGGCTCCGGGCAAACGTTGTCGCCGGGGGCCGCGACCGTGACGGTGCCTGGACAGTGTAGCCGCGCTTCCGGACACGAGCTTCGGGCACACGCCAGCGGTCGTGGCCAATCCTGGTCTGGCCGCTCCGGTTCGTGGTGGCTCTGACCACTCCGGTTTGTGCTGACTCTGATCGCTCCGGTTCGTGATGGCTCTGGCCGCTCCGGTACTCGCTGACTGCGCACTGTGCCCGCTGGCTCCCGCCGAGCCACAATCGCAGGCGCCTGTTTCGGGCATCGGGGCCGGTACCGTGCCCGGGCGGTACATAATTACCACGTCAGACGAAGCGCTCCGGGCGGGGGCCGCCGTTACCCAAGGTGGCCGTGGAATGCCAGCGGCGCGCACAGGCTAGTGATGCTCAAGTTACGCACGGTCACCACGATGTGACCGGCCGGCGATTGAGGCCGAACGCATTGAAGCGGGATGACGGAAGGGCGATGACCGAAGGTCAGAGCGTGACAGCTGCGGCGCGCGATCAGGGGGCGGACGCTGGCGCTCCGGCTG
>DAITAE010000219.1:0-1806 GCA_036824445.1 Streptosporangiaceae bacterium
GCGAGCAGGAAGTACGCGGACTCGGCGGCGACGACCAGGTCACAGGCGAGCGCGAGGGAAAGGCCGATCCCGGCAGCGGCGCCGTTCACCGCCGCCACGACCGGCTTGGGCATCTCCCGGATCGCCCGGATGATCGGGTGGTAGCGCTCGGTCAGCACGCGGTAGACGTCGCGGGGGTCGTTCCGGCCCGCGACCGGCCCCTCCTTGAGGTCCGCGCCGCTGGAGAACGCGCGCCCGGCGCCGGTCACCAGCACCGCGCGGACGCCGGCCTCCGCCCCGACGTCCGTCAGGGCGGCCCGCAGGTCGAGCGCGAGCTGGGCGTCCCAGGCGTTCATCCGTTCGGGACGGTTGAGCTCGAGCCAGGCCGCGGCGCCCCCGCGGTACAGGTTGACCGTGTCGTACCGGTGAGCAAGCTCGAAGTCAGTCACAGCGGCGATCGTAGCGCTATCGCCTGCTCACGCTGGCTCGCGGGAACGCCGAGCCCGCGCCCCAACTGACAGGTGCCGCCATCGTTGCTAGCATTGCTAGCAACGGCAAGGAGGTGGTTCCGCTGGCGGCCGTGAGTGTCCGGAACCTTGACGAGCGGGTAAAGGAGCGGTTGCGGGTCCGCGCGGCACATCACGGCCGGTCAATGGAGGCCGAGATCCGCGCCATTTTGACCGACGCTGTGAGCGGGCCCGGCGAGGCCGCTGGCTTGGTCGACGCGATCCTCGATCGCTTCGGTGAGCTGGGCGGCGTCGAGCTCGACATCCCCACACGGGGCGACCTGGCGCGGGCAGCGGATATCCGTTAGATGATCGTCGCAGACACCAACGTGGTCTCGGAGCTCATGCGGCCCTCGCCGTTCCCCGCTGTCCGCGACTGGGCGGGCAGGCAGCCCACGGGAGAGCTGTACACAACGGCGATCACGGTCGCCGAGATTCGCTATGGCCTGGCACGCCTCGCCGCCGGGCGCCGGAAGGATCGCCTGCAGGCGGCGGCAGACGAGCTTTTCGCCGCGTTCAGCGACTATGTGCTGCCCTTTGACGCTGCTGCCGCCGTTCACTATGCGCTGATCGCGAGGCACCGCGACGAGGCTGGCCTGCCGATCGCGGGATTCGACGCCCAGATCGCTGCCATCTGCCGCGCCCGTGGCGCGGCCCTGGCCACCCGCAACATCAAGGACTTCATGGAGACCGGCGTGGACGTCGTCGATCCATGGCAGCCACGGTGACCGCCTGCTCTTCGGTGCCGAGAAGGGCCGGCGGGAAGCCTGCGGCGAGCGCGGCGACGGCGGCGTCCAGATAGACGGTGAGGTCGGCGTCCGCCCGGGCGCACCAGCGGTCATAGGCGGCGCGGCAGACAGCCAGTGTGGCCCGGCCGACGGCGAGCGGGTACAGCGAACCGGCCGGCTGGCCGATCCGGGTGGCGGCGAAGTCGCTGATCGCGCGCTCCCACGCGTCGTAACGGACGGCCGCGCTGGCCTGCAGGGCCGGCACAGAGATGATCAGGTTCATCCGGGCCCGCAGTTCGGGGACGTCCTCCGCCCGGTAGTGGTTGGCCGCCACGACCGCCTGCCGGATCGCGTCCATCATGGCCATCCCGGCCGGGACCGCCGCAAGCGCGGTCCGGATGGCCGCGACCTCGGCGTCGAACTCGCCCCACAGCACGTCGGCCTTGGAGCTGAAGTAGCGGAAGAACGTCCGCCGGCTGACCCCAGCCTCGGCCGCGATCTGCTCGATCGGGGTTTCCTCGAACCCCTGCTCGGTGAAGAGCCGCAACGCGATCAGCTCAAGCTGCCGCCGGCTGGTGCCGGGGGGCCGCCCC
>DAITAE010000219.1:1906-7564 GCA_036824445.1 Streptosporangiaceae bacterium
GAGCCGCAACGCGATCAGCTCAAGCTGCCGCCGGCTGGTGCCGGGGGGCCGCCCCGGCCGGCCGGTGCCGGGAGGCCGTCCGCGCCGTCCGGCTCCGGCCGGAGCCTGCCCGGTCATGGTGGGCACTGGGGCGGGGCTACGGGCCGAGGCCCTGCGTGAAGCCCGGCGGGACGAGCACGTCATCCGGGGCAAGGTCGCTAATGGACGCGCGCCCGAGCCCCAGCAAGGCCGAATCGATTCCGCCGCGCAGGATGTCGAAGACGTTCCTGACCCCGGCCGACCCGTTCGCCGCCAGCCCCCACAGGTAGGCGCGGCCGATCATGACCGCCCGCGCCCCCAGCGCGAGCGCCTTGACCACGTCGCTGCCGCGCCGGATCCCCCCGTCCAGCAGCACCTCGACCTGGCTGCCCACCGCGCCGGCGACCCCGGGCAGAGCCCGGATCGAAGCCGGGGTGCCGTCCAGGTCGTTGCCGCCGTGGTTGGACACGGAGACGGCGGTGGCGCCGACGTCGGCCGCTCTCCGCGCGTCGTCGGGGCGCATGACGCCCTTCACCATGAACGGGCCGTCCCAGCGCTCGCGCAGCCAGGCGATGTCTGCCCATGACGGCGGGGGGGTCTGCATCCACTGGCCGTATGCGGCGAAGAAGGACAGCGGGGATTCCTCGGGAGGACTCAGGTTGGGAACGGTCAGCTCCGGCAGCCTGCCGCTGCGAAGCCAGCTCGCCACGTAGCCGGGCCGGGTCAGTCCCTCAGGAGCGAACCGCAGCACCGTCCGCAAGTCCATCTGCTCCGGGATGGCCGGGCTGCCCCAGTCCCGGCCGTTCGCGAACGACCAGTCCAGGGTGACGATCAGCGCCTTGGCGCCCGCACCTCTGGCCCGCTGCATCCGCGCCAGGTTGCTCTCCCGGTCACCGATCCAGAACAGCTGGAAGAACGTCTTCGGGTTGGCCGCCACCGCGTCCTCGACCGCAACGCTCGCGAACGCGCTCAGCCCCAGCGCGGTGCCGGCCTCGGCCGTGCCGCGGGCGACCGCGACCTCGCCATCGGGGTGTACCGCCTGCACGCCGGTGGGAGAGGCGATCACCGGCAGCGAGATCTCCTGGCCGAGCACCGAGGTGGCCATGCTGCGGGCGGCAGGCCTGTCCGCGATGCGCGGCGGCGCCAGCCCCAGTTCGCTGAAGGCGGCCACGTTGTCGTGCAGGGTGATCCCCTTCTCGCTGCCCGCTTCCAGGGCGAGAAACACGGACCGGGGCAGCCGCCGCCGCGCCCGCCGGCGCGCCTCGGCGACGGTCTCGAACCATTCCCTGGTACTGGCCACGGGGCCTCCTTCGGCGCCCTTGATTATGGCACAGTGTGACGTTAGTATCCGGTGCCGCACGCGAGAACAGGGGCCATGCCATGGGCGAACGCGCCGCGACCATCCGCACCGCGCCGGACCCGCGCCCGCTGTCGCTGGTGGACCGGCTCGAGCGGGGGCTGGCCGCGCCCATCTGCCTCACCTGGGAGCTGACGTACGCGTGCAACCTGGCGTGCGTGCACTGCCTTTCCAGCTCGGGCCGCCGGGACCCGCGAGAGCTTTCGGCGGCCGAGTGCCGGGCGGTCATCGACGAGCTCGCGCGGATGCAGGTGTTCTACGTGAACATCGGCGGCGGCGAGCCGACGGTACGGCCCGACTTCATGGAAATCCTGGACTACGCGGTCGGCCACGGGGTCGGGGTCAAGTTCTCCACCAACGGAGTGAAGATCACCCCCGGCGTGGCCCGGCAGCTCGCCGCCACCGATTACGTGGACGTACAGGTCTCGCTGGACGGGGCCACCGCCGAGGTCAACGACCCGGTCCGGGGCACCGGTTCCTACGCCACCGCGATGCGCGCGATCGGCAACCTGGCCGCCGCCGGGTTCGCCGGCTTCAAGATCTCGGTGGTCGTCACCCGGCGCAACGTCGGCCAGCTCGATGCGTTCAAGGAGCTCGCCGACCGGTACGGGGCGCAGCTCCGGCTGACCAGGCTGCGACCGGCCGGCCGGGGCGCTGCCGTCTGGCGCGACCTGCACCCCACTGCCGCCCAGCAACGGGAGCTGTACCGCTGGCTGCTGGCCCGGGGTGAGCAGGTGCTCACCGGCGATTCCTTCTTCCATCTCGCCGGGTACGGCGACCCACTGCCCGGCCTGGGCATGTGCGGCGCCGGGAGGGTCGTCTGCCTGATCGACCCGGTGGGCGACGTGTACGCGTGCCCGTTCACGATCCACGAGAATTTCCTGGCCGGCAACGTGCGCGACGTGGGCGGTTTCACCCGGGTGTGGCGGGATTCGCCGCTGCTGCGCGGGCTGCGTGGCCCGCAGGCGGGGGGCGCATGCCGCTCGTGCGGGATGTTCGACGCCTGCCGGGGCGGGTGCATGGCCGCCAAGTTCTTCACCGGCCTTCCCCTGGATGGCCCCGACCCCGAGTGCGCGCTGGGCCACGGAGAGCCAGCCCTGGCGGCAGCGGATCCGCTCGCCGCCCCGGCCCCTGCGGCTGACCACTCACATCGCCCGAGGCCGGTGCCGGTGTCGATCGGCCGCCGCCCGCCGCTGCGGGCCTGCGACGAGCATCCGCTGGCTGGGGAGCCGTGACCGACCTCGCCGCGCTCACGTCCCCGGAGGTGGGGGAACTGGCCGCCGCGCGGGCGGTTCTCGCGGTCCCGGTCGCCTCGACCGAACAGCATGGCCCACACCTGCCGCTGTCCACCGACGCCGACCTGGCCGCCGCGCTATGCGGGAGGCTGGCGGCGGCGCGGCCCGGCGTGCTGGTCGCGCCGCCGCTGGCCTACGGCGCCAGCGGTGAGCACGAGGGCTTCCCCGGAACCCTGTCGATCGGCGCCCAGGCCCTGGAACTGCTGCTCGTCGAGCTGTGCCGGTCGGCCACCCGGACGTTCTCGCGGGTGCTGCTGGTGTCCACGCACGGCGGCAACGCCGGCGCGGTGCGGCGGGCCCAGCGGCGGCTGCGGGCCGAGTCCCGCGACATCCTGGCGTGGCTGCCCGCCTGGGAGTGGGATGCCCATGCCGGGCGGGCCGAGACGTCACTGGAGCTGGCCCTCGCGCCGGAACGGGTGCGTCCCGGCCGCGCGGAGGCCGGCAACACGCAGCCGCTCACCGAGCTCATGCCCCTGCTGCGCCGCTCCGGTGTCGGGGCGGTCAGCCGCAACGGTGTGCTCGGCGACCCGGCCGGAGCCTCCGCCGCCGAGGGCGCGACGTTGCTCAGCGCCCTCCTCGCCGACCTGCTTGCGACGGTGGACGCCTGGATGCGGGGGCGGGCGCCGTGACAGCCCCCGCGCCACCGCCGTCCCGCCCCGACGACACGGTCAGCAGCAGAACGGATGCTCCCCGCGGGACACCGTCGCCCCGGACCGCCCTCGTCACGGGCGCGGCACGGGGCGTTGGCGCCGCGACCGTCGCCGCCCTCGCCGCGGGCGGGTGGCGCGTCATCGCCGTCGACCGCTGCGCGGACGACCCCGCGCTGCAGTACCCGCTCGGGACCCCCGCGGACCTGGACCGCGTGGTGGAGGCGGCCCGGCCCGCCGAGGGTGACGTCGTCGGGTACGTGGCCGACACCCGTGACCCGGACGCGCTCGCGGCAGCGGTCGGCGAGGCGGAGCGGCGCTGGGGTGGGCTCGACGCGGCGATCGCCGTCGCCGGGGTCATCGCGGGCGGCGCCCCCGCCTGGCAGGTTCCGCGCGAGCGGGAGGCGGCCCTCCTCGACGTCAACCTCGGTGGGGTACTGAACCTGGCCCGGGTCGCGGTGCCGGCGCTGCTGCGGCGCCCCGCGCCGCGGCGGGGGCGGTTCATCGCCGTCGCCTCGGCGGCCGCCACGCGCGGGATGCCGATGCTCGCCGCGTACAGCGCGGCGAAGGCGGGCGTGGCGGGCTTCATCCGCGCGCTCGCGGCGGAACTTGGCGGCACCGGCGTCACCGCGAACGCAGTCAGCCCCGGGTCCACCGCCACCGCGGCCCTCGACGAGAGCGCCAGGCTCTACGCCCTGCCGGCCGCGGAGTCCTTCGCCATCCAGCAGCCCCTGGGCCGGCTGCTGCGGCCCGAGGAGGTGGCGGCCGTCATCGCGTTCCTGGCCGGGGAGGACGCCAGCGGCATGACCGGCGCCATCGTCCCGGTCGACGGCGGCCTGGCGCTCTGAGCCGTCTGGGCTCCGGAACCCCACGAGCCGAGCCCAGGGGCGCTGTGATATCACCGAAGGTGCTGGCGAGCGCTAGGCCGGTTGCTGGCACGTGATACCGCAGTCCCCTGGCGTGAAGGGAGACGCCGTCATGGCCACCGTCCGCACCGCGACCACCCGCTGGGAGGGCCCGCTCGACACGGGCAAAGGGTCCGTCAGCCTCGACTCGTCAGGACTGGGCAGCTACGAGCTGACCTGGCTGTCGCGGGCCGAGGCGCCCAATGGGCGCACCAGCCCCGAGGAGCTCATCGCCGCCGCCCATTCCGGCTGCTTCTCGATGGCGCTGTCGTTCGGCCTGTCGCAGGCCGGGCACCCACCGACGAGCATCACCACCTCGGCGGACGTGACGTTCGGGCTGCCGGAGGGCATCAGCGGCATCCGGCTGACCGTGCACGCGGTGGTCCCCGGCATCACGGCGGCGGAGTTCGCCGCCGCGGCCGAGGACGCCAAGAACAACTGCCCGGTCAGCAAGGCACTAACGGGCACCACCATCGAGCTGACCGCGACCCTGAACGAGTAGCCGGATTACGAGACCCGGCGCCTCTCAGCTGCCCAGCAGCTTCGCCTTGGCCGCGGCGAACTCGTCGTCGCTGAGCACGCCCTGCTGGTGCAGCGCAGCGATCTGCTGCAGCTGGTCGGCCATCGAGGGCCCAGCCGCTGGCGCTGCGTCCGGCGGCGGGGCCTGCTGCGGCGGCGGGGCCTGCTGCTCGAGCTGGTCGATGCGCTGGTTCTGGTAGGCCTCGTTCGAGGCCTGCTCATTGGCCTTGTTGGCCATGTGCTTGCCCGCCACGTAGGCGCCCCCGCCGACCACGGCGGCGCGCAGGAGCGGGCGGCGTCGCATGAACATCCTGTCTCCTACTGCTCGATGGGAACTGGGTGGCTCGCTACTCGAAGTCTCCGCCCTCGGGCAGGGACAGGCCAAGCGCGACCATGATTTCCGGCGCGGCCGCCACCACTCTAGGGCCGCCGACCTGCGGCGCGATCGCGCGCATCACGCCGAGGATCTCATTCGGGGTCGCGCCCGCGTCGAGCGCGTTGGACACCTGCCACAGGTAGGAGGCGGGCGGGGCGTCGACCGCTATCAGTGCGGCGATCTTGACCAGGGAGAAGGCGCGGGCATCCAGGCCGCTGCGCTCCTGCCATGCCTCCCGGAGCTCCAGCGCCGATTCCAGCACCTGGAGGTCGCCCAGGGCAAGACCGGTCAGGGCATCCTTCGTAGCGTCGTCAACGTCGGCCTTGGCGGGCATGCCCATAGCCTGATTCCTTTCCATGGTGCGCCTGCGGGGGCGGCTGCGGTGCCCCGCGCAGGCGACAGCGAATGCTGTCATCGCGCAGCCACTGATCAGGCTCGCCGCACCTCGCGTCCCACGCATCACCCGGCGTGGGTGACATGCCCTGGGAGGTCCGGGAGGTCCGGGAGATCCAGGAGGTCCGGGAGGTTCGAAAGGTTCGGG